>JAFGFK010000468.1 GCA_016931135.1 Candidatus Sumerlaeota bacterium
GGATATTGAAATAACCTCAATATTATCAATAATTTATATTATTCTTTTTATTGGATCAGAATGGGAACGTATATTGCTCATAAAATTGCTATACTTTTTCAGGGGGAATTGAAATGAAGCAATTTGAAGAAGAAATCAAATGGTTCATAAACGAAGCCTCCCAATTTCCCGTTTTAACAAGAGAGGAAGAAACGGCATTATTCAAAAGACTGGAAAAAGGGGATAAATCCGTATTCGACCTGATTGTAAAACACAATCTAAGGTTTGTCATCAAAATTGCCCTTCATTACACAGGCCGTGGACTCCCGCTTTCCGACCTTATCCAGGAAGGGAATATCGGGCTTCTGGAAGTGATCCCCAAGTATGACCATCGCAAGGGATACCGCTTTTCCACTTATGCGGCGTTCTGGATCAAACAATCCATTCAGATCGCCCTGCGAAAAAACGGAAATATCATCTCCATTCCCATACGAAAAGCCCGTCTTATCGGTCATATATCGGAGGCAATCAACAACTTCACCCAGGATCACGGGTATGAACCTTCCGTGAGCGACATCGCGCGCATCCTCGATGAAAAGGAAGAAAACATAGAATCCATGATGAAACTTCGCGAATCCGTGTTGTCTCTGGACAATTCCGGCGATGAAGACAACATCTCCCCCCTGGAAAGAATTCCCGATCAACAGGTCAAATCGCCTTTGGAATACAGCATGGAAAATCAGGCGCGGATCAAGGTCGCCGCCCTTCTGAAACTCCTCAGTGAGAAGGAACAGCGCATCATGAGACTTCGATATGGATTCGAACATGGCAGGAATCTCAGTTTGCGAAAAATCAGCCGACTGGTTGGATTGAGCCAGGAAGGCGTGCGCCGCATCGAGCGGAAAGCCCTCGAGAAACTTCGCCGCCCCACCCTCAGAGCCAGAATGGACGCCCTTCTCTGATCTCTTTCCCAGTAAATCATCTAACCGGGGGATATGTTCCATATCCCCTTTTTTCATTTTTACCGGTTTGAATAAAAGGTCCCTTTATCATGGCGGGAACAATCCGCGAATGATGTGGAGGATGGCGCAAGCGTAAATTCCGGCAAGGATGTCATCGATCGTGATACCCACCCCTCCGGGAAGTTTCTGGGATTGTCGTATGGGGAAAGGTTTCCAGATATCGAACAACCGGAAGAGAAGGAAGGATGACGCCAGAATCCAGGGTTTTGCGGGAAGAAGCAGCATGGCGTAAAAATATCCGGCGATTTCATCGATGACCACTTTATGAGGGTCCTTTTCCTTCAGCCATTTTTCCGCTATCGTGGCGCTCCAGATGGAAAGACCGGTGAGAAAAAATGTAAAGGACAGGTAAAACAGAAATAATCCATTTTCACTTGTATTGAAGTATGATAAAGGCAGAAATAGAACGATTGCCAGGATAGACGCCATGGTGCCCGATATGGGAAGATATCCCGTTCCCAAGCCTGTCGCTATGAGCATGATTGTTTTTTTCATCGCATTGAAAAAATAAAAAAGGCTGTGCAGCCCGCCTTTGAGAGCGGCCAACCAAGTGAGCTGCCGGCAGCCGGCTCCAGTCAGGCGCCCCCGCGGCACATAAAGTATTCCGCTTAGGGCTGCTCCGGTCAAGGCCTGACCCGTTTTGCAGAACTCTATTGCGCAGGACCCAACCTTCATCGCCACTTACCGGATTCTGCCTGACCAGTCGAACCCGGGAGCGGGCATTCGCCCTGCTGTAGCGGATTGCAGGTACAGGGCACCGCTGGCTCCCCGCTTAGCACAGCCTTATCTTGAGAATCCTTTATTAAATAATGGATTCATTTCATACAACCATAACAACATCCTTCTATTACCTTCTTTCACCCTGCGTCAAAGGTTTTTTTACAACCAAACGCGCAAAAAGCGCATTTCAATTTTTTCCGTGGGATTCAGGATGCGCCGGTTCCCAGGGGAAGAATGGTTTTTTTGTAGATTTCATTCAGAACCTGGGCAATTGCGGTATAGATCGCCGAAGCGCCGCAGACGATTCCCTCGAATCCGGCAAAATGTTTGATGGCGGCGCTGCCGGTTGCATCCCCTGCAGCCAGCAGGAAAAATAATACCGCCAGGGATGCGAATACAAATTGTAACGCCCGGTTTAACTTCAAGGTTCCTATGAACATGAGCGAAGTGAAAATTCCCCACAGGATAAGATAAGCGACCATGGATCCATTGGAAGGCGTTTCCGTCCATCCCAATTTGGGGATGAGGATCAGTCCAACCAGCGTGAGCCAGAAAAGCCCATAGGATGTAAACGCTGTCGCGCCAAAGGTATTATTCTTTTTCCATTCCATGATTCCGGCGATAATCTGGGCGACGCCGCCATAGAATATCCCCATGGCAAGAATCATGGAACCCAACTCATAAAATCCCGCGTTATGAATGTTAAGCAGGACGGTTGTCATCCCGAAACCGAGCAATCCGAGCGGCGCGGGATTTGCCGTTGCGTCTTTCACTTCGATAATTCTGCTCTCTTCCATAGTCTCTTCTCTCCTTGATTTTTCTGTTTTATTTCTTTTTTTTCTGTTCGTAATATTCCTTCCGCAAAATGCCCATCACCAGGAAATCGCAGTATTCGTCATTATGATACATCGCCTGCCGCAAAAGTCCTTCCTTCACGAAACCCGCCTTTTCATACGCACGAATTCCCCGCGTATTTCCTGAAAATACATGCAATTGAATCCGGTTCAGATTCAGTTTTTCGAAACCATATTCCACCATCAACCGCGTCGCCTCGCTCCCGTAACCCTTTCCCCAAACCTCCTCATAGGCGATTCGTATGGAAAAAACCGCGGCGCGGCTCACAAGGTCCACACGGTGAAACGCAGTAAGCCCGATTGCCATGTCGTTTTCCTTCTCACAGATCACGAACGGTATATAATCCTTTTGTTCGTACAGGCGCTGGATTTCCTGTTCCTGGCGATAGATGTTCGTGGGAAAGGCGATAAAAAATGTGGTTTGCACCTCCGGCTGGTTGTTGCATCTCATGAGGAGTTCCGCATCTTCGATTTCAACAGCCCTCAGAAAAATCTTGTCGCCAATTATGAAGGGATTTTTCATGCCTCTTCTCCTTTCCCCTTTTTAATTAATACCTTACTTTAAACTTTAAACTTTAAACTTCGAACTTCTCTTCCAGTTCCCTTATCCTTTTTTCCAGGTTCTTGACTGTTTCCTGAAGCTTGGGAAGCCGATTGATCATGGCTTCCCGTTTCAACGCTTCATGCCCCGGCATGGCGATATAACCGAAAAATTTAGATCCGGAGGGAGTATTGTTCATGATGCCGGATTTGGCGCCGATCATGACGCCATCGCCAATGGCGATGTTATCCTTGATTCCCACCTGCCCTCCCATGATGCATCCATTGCCAATCTTTACCGATCCGGCGACGCCGGTTTGCGCGGCTATCATGCAGTATGATCCTATTTCCACATTATGAGCGATCTGGATAAGGTTATCCAGTTTCGTTCCCCGGTGGATTCGCGTTTCCGTTAAAGACGCCTTGTCAATGCAGGTATTGGAACCGATCTCCACATCATCTTCCAGAACCACCTTTCCCACTTGCGGGATTTTAGCGGGGACGCCGTCGATCAATTCATATTTGAATCCATCGCTCCCGATGACAACGCCGGAACTCAGGATCACCCGGTTCCCTATTTCACTTTCTTTCAGAATCGTTACGTGGGGATGAATCAGGCAATGATTTCCGATCGAGACGTTTTTCCCGATGTAACACAAGGCGCCAATGACGCTGTGTTCTCCGATTCGAGCGCCTTTTTCGATGACGCTGTAAGGACCGATCGTGACATGGGCTTGCGCGATTGCCTCCGGATGTATGAAGGCTGTTTTGTGAATTTCTCCCGAAGGTTGAGGTTCCGGATAAAAGAGTTCCATCATGCGGATCACGGCTTTCCAAACCTGCTTCACCTGGATCATGATCCTGCCTTCGACTTCCATTTCTTCGGGAAGTATGATGGCGCCCGCCTTGGATTCCGCCGCTTCTTTCCGGAACCGATCCGAAACGACAAAGGAGAGATCGTTTGCGCCGGCGGCGTCGAGCGTTGTAAAACCCGAAATTTCCCGTTCGCCCTCGGAGGAAGGGACAAGCCTGCCTCCGGTTTTCTGAGCCAGATCATGAAGTGAGAAAAACTGTTTTTGTTTCATTCACTTGCTCCTGTCATCGGGTTGTCCGATTTTTCGACCCGGGTATCTCTTTGTGATTGTGGCGTCTCCCGAAAGGGTTTCTATAACCAATTCCACAGATTCGTCCTCGGATACGATCAGGGAAGCGCGTCCTTCGGGCGTATCATAGGCGACTTCCCTGTTGCCTGTTTGAGCGGAGTAAATTTTTTTGATTCCTTCCAATTCGACGATCTGCGCGTCTTCCGTATCTGTGGATACCGCCAACAGCAATTTGGAATTGTCTTTGTCGATTTGATAAATCCCGTCAAGATGGCGCGAGGATCGCTTGAGCGTTTGCGCCTTCTTCCCGGAACGCCTGAATACAAAGACGTAATTCCGGCTTTCGCCCACGCGATAGTAATCGTGAAGGGTGAATCCTTCCTCTCCGAAAAGGTCCAGGGAGCGATTCAGACTCCCCAGGGGATAAAACAACCTTGAAAATTCTTCACTGGTTAGCGTCTCCCTGGAGGGAATATCGGCGCTGTAGAAAACGCGGTATCTGTATTCATATTGCGATGTGGGGGCGCATCCCAAAAGAAATGTCAGCGCCACAAACAAGATCATATATGTCTTCATTTTTCACCTCCGGCAGTTAACGGGAATCGAGACCACCCCATAATCAGGATTTCTTTGATATCCGGGATTTCCATTTTGATCAATAGTGATCAATAGTGTAAACGATTTATATCCGGATTTTCAAGGGATGCAATCCTTTTTTGAGCGCATCTTGACTTTGTTACCGGGAATGCGGAATTAGGTTGGCGGGGTCATTCTCTATAAAAATCCATCAAGATTGTTATGATATCTTTTATGATGGAAAGTGTTGTATTTCTTTTTTAGTGTAGATTGCGGGAAAAACCGAGGATTTTTATAGTGATTGACCCCCGATTTCAGGATGTTTTGGTAACAAAGTCAAGATGCGCCTTCCTTTTTTGTTAGAATATAAATCTGCTTGACACCCCTGGTTTTTTAAAGATAAATAACATTCGTGATTTTTTAATTTTTAGTATTGAATTCACTGAATTTGTCGTTTGGATGGCAAGAATGGCGCGACTGGTCGTTGAATCCGGAGTCGATGGAGGCATGATATTTCCCCTGTCAGAGCCGCGGACAACTTTGGGCAGGAGCGTATCCAATTCCATCCAGATTATCGATCGGAAAGTCTCCCGCCGTCATTCGGAAATCCAGTTCAGGGATGGTTCCTATGTCTTCAAGGACCTGGGCAGCAAGAATGGAAGCTTCATCGATGGGAACATCATCAAAAATGAACAAAAACTTGATAACGGGAATAAAATAAAGATCGGGGAAACGGTTCTTGTATTCGAATCAGGTCCCGAGGATCTCGCATCGGGATCCGACGCCTCCTCTTCCATGAGCGTAAGAATCGTGGATAAACTGGAATGGGGTACGGCGAGAGAGTCCCTCGCCGCAGGGCAAGAGACGCCCCTCAAACTCGATTTGAAAGCCGTCGAAGAAAAAACTCTCAAGGATTCTCATGAAAAACTAGCCATCCTGTACCAGGTGGCTGAAGCCATACGTAATATACTGAATCTCGATGAACTTCTCGATCAAATCATGAATATTATATTTACCGTCATCGAACCGGATCGCGGGCTCATCATGCTCTATGATGACAATACCAATGAGCTGATCCCTAAAACCGTGAAAAAAAGAATCGAGGATGATCAGGATATCATCGTCAGCAATACCATTGTGGATCAATGCCTCCGGGATCGCATATCCGTGGTGGTGTCGGATGCGGCAAGCGACCAGCGGTTTTCCGGTTCGGAAAGCATCATTATGAACAAGATACGTTCTGCGATTTGCGCTCCCCTCATTTACAAGGAAGAAATCCTGGGCGTTTTATACGTGGATACGCAGAGCAGGGTCAGTTCTTACGGTGAAGAGGAACTTGAGCTCTTGACGGGTATAGCCAACCAGTCCGCCATGGCGATTGCCAACGCCAAGCTGCATTCGCGGCTTGTCGAACAGCACAAACTCGCCAAGGAGCTGGAAATCGCCCGCACGATCCAGATGAACCTTCTCCCCAAGGTCTATCCCCTTGTTGAAAATCTGGATATATCCGCCATGAGCCTTCCCGCCAAAAAAGTGGGGGGAGATTATTACGATTTCATCGATCTCTCCCAGGGGCGATACGGGATTGTGATTGCGGATGTTTCGGGCAAAGGCGTGGCTGCCGCCATCCTCCTCGCAACCATCAGGGCGTCCCTCCTCATCGAGGCGAAAAAGGAGAACGCCACGGTGACTTCCGTCGTCACCCAGTTGAATCAGATGGCGTGCCGCGATGCGACGAATAATATGTTCATTACCATGGTCTATGGCATCATCGATCCGGTCAACAAACAATTTGAGTTTACGAACGCCGGACATACGTATCCGCTTCTTTTTGAAACCTCGGACAAGGTGACTTCCCTGAAGACCGGCGGCTGTTTTCTCGGCGTCATGGAAAATACCGAGTACAAATTCAAAAAAATTCCCATCAAACCCTGGCAAACCTATGTTTTCTACAGCGATGGGGTAACGGATACCATGAATTCCTCCGGAGAACTCTTTGGATTGGAAAGACTAAAGGATGTCATCCGGGCGCATCTTCACTGTTCCGCCCAGGAAATCCGCGATAATGTTTATCAGGCTTGTCTCGATTTCAGGGGAACCGCAGACCAGTTTGACGATTTTACCCTGGTCATCATGAAGGTGATTTGAATTTATTGAATTGAAAGGAGCCTTGCGCATGAGAAGACATTTGCTTTTGGCGCTTATCTTTATCCTGATTACCACCGGTATCCATGCGAATGTCCTGGATTATTTCAGGGACCGCGGAACGGATCTTATGGATATTTTTCTCCTGCGTTTCAGCGCGGCTCGAAAGGCAAAGGCAATCGGCGTCAGGGCGCGCGTCACCTGCCTTTTGCAACTGGGCGCCGTTTATTTCGAGGGGGAGCATTTCGGGCTCGATCGACGCGGTTTCGGCGTGTGGCGGGAACGCCGCTCCCAGGGCGGTTTCAGCCTCCTTTCCTACTCCTCGGTTGAAAACGACGTGATCTGGGGGAATTATTATCTGGAAGAAAATTCCGCCTGGATGACCTTCGAAGACCGGGGGCTTATTCGAAACGATACTTTCTGGGATGATGGAAGAAGACGCCCCTTATCCATAAACGCCGAGGCGCAATTCGGAATTCTTCCGGGATTGGAACTTGGAATTTATCCCATCGAAATCCTTGATTTCATTACGGGCATATTCACCCTCGATCCACTGAATGACGATCTTGCCCGTGTTTTGAAATACGCGCCGGAATACGCCACATTCAAGGAATCTTATTCCGAAACAGAAGAACTACCCGATGATATTGAAGATATCATCCTGAAAACAGAACCCCTCCCCCTTGAATCACAGGAGGTTATTCCCTCAAACGCCATCCAGGATTCCGGTCCCCAACAGCCGGCTCCTCCCTTTGTTTCCTGGGAGGACAAAACCATTCCGGAAACCGAATCATCAGAACCTTGACGCGCCTTTGTTTTTCAGTTTTAAAACTTCAATATGCGCCCGTCATCCCAGGCGCGATCGTTTCGATAAATAATTGATCAGCAGGACATCGAGCGGGGCGTTTGTGACAAGGGGCACGAAGTCTATTTTATGCTCGCCGCACATCGTTCGGTATGTATCGCAGAACCGCTCCATTTCCTTCAGATAGGATTCGCGGATAAGGCGGGGCTGGATGGGCAACCTTTCTCCGGTTTCCAGATCCTCGAATTCCACAAGTTCCTTGAAAGGGAATTCCTTTTCACAGGCGTCCAGGATGTGGAATACGATCACCTCGTGCTTTTTATGGCGGAAATGAGCCAGCGCCCGCATGACCGATTCCGGATGATCGAACAAATCCGAAAGGATGATGATCAGTCCCCGGCGTTTCAGCCTTTGCGCCAGGAGATTGAATACTCCCTGCAAATCGGTCTCCCTTCCGGCTTTCTGCCGTTCCAGCGCCAGAAGGATATCCTTCAGATGCCTGGGGTGGGAGCGGGGGACCAGATAGGTTTGTAATTCGGAGTCGAATGCCGCCAATCCCACGGAATCCTGCTGCCTTATCATGAGGTAAGCCAGGGACGCCGCCGCATAACAGGCATATTGCAACTTGGAGATGGAACCGGAGGCATACCCCATGGAACCGCTCGCATCCAGCAAAATCATGCTTTTGAGATTTGTTTCCTCCTGGAAACGTTTGATATAATAGCGGTCGGATTTGGCAAGAACCTTCCAATCGAGATAGCGAAGATTGTCTCCCGGGCAGTATTTTCTGTATTCAGCGAATTCGACGCTGAATCCCTGGTAGGGGCTTTTATGCAGCCCGGAAATAAATCCCTCCACCACCAGCCGCGCCACCAGATTGAGGTTGGCAAGCCTGGTCAAAAGCGCCGGATCGAGATATTGAAAAGCGGATGGCATGGTACAATTATTTCTTCCCCTTTTTTCAAGCGAGATATTTTCCATGTAAACAATGAATGGATTGTATCCCGGGGGAAAAAGAGTTTTCAAGTGATATAATCCCGTTTTTTTATATAAAGAAATCCATCCGGCGCGGATTGCGTAATATTCGAAAAAATATCTTGAAGGAAGCAATCGTTAGCTGTTTATAAAGATAAGTTTATTTTTCAGGAGAAACCATGAGATTGAAACCGGAAAAAATCGAAGACCTTGCGCAAAAAATAGTTGCGGAATTCAAAAAACATCCGGAAATGGCGCTCCGCGTTCCCGAAAACGATATCATTCATGAGATTAGAAACATGATCACAATGGACCTGGAGCGGGAAGACCAACTGGAGGAAGAGGCGCGCCAGATATTGAAACAGCATATGGGACGCGTCTCGCGCGAGGATATCAACTATATAGACCTCGTTCGAAGAGCCAAGAAACAACTGGCAAAGGAACGCGGGCTTATCCTGTGAATCGACCTGGGAGGATCGTTCTATGCGTTTATCAGAGGAAAGAATTGAATTTATAGCCAGGCAGATCGCCAAATCTCTTATGGATAAAAAGTATGTCAGCTATTACTCCAGGAATCGCAGCCTGGATAACGTGATCGCGCGGGAAATCATGCAAGACCTCTCATTCGAAGATAAAATCGACGCTGAGGTGGAAAAATCCATACGTTCCATCAAAAGGGACATACCGGAAGGAAGCGCGGAATGGATGTCCATCTTCCAGCAGAAAAAGGAAGAACTGGCAAAGCGGCATAATTATATATACTGATCCATTATGGTTTCAAATGTTCCATCCCGAGATATTTTCTTCTGGCTTCGTTTTATACTCCTGTCTTTTCGCGTCTTTTTTCGCTGCGCGCTTGTTTATCCGATTTCACGCCTGATTGCGAAGAAAAGGAAATCGGACAAGAATCCGGATGATCTCCTCGTGATTTTTTCCCAGGCGCCCTGGCGGGGGGTATGGCAGAGACCCCAGGAACAGGCAATGGGACTGTCGAAGTATTTTCGCATTGTTTATATCTCTCCGCTGCAGCCGCACGAGGCGATGATGCATGACAAGGGCTGGAAAAGAATGGAATCCGTTGCATCCGGAAAGGGAGTCGCGGTTTTTTCACCCTTGATATTCCCCGGGCATTACAAATCCTCCCTGATTTTCCGTATCAATCAATGGATTCTGGCGCGGGAAATGATCTCCTTATTGCGAAACGAACTCCCTGTCATGTTTCTCACCAACTCCCCTTTCATCGAACCAGCGTTGCGCTCATTGCCTTTTTCACGCTTGATTTACGATGTCATCGATGATTTCGCCGCGTTCGACTGGGCTCCCCCCTATGCGGAAAAGATGGAACAGAACCTTTTAAAAAAGGCGGATATTGTGTTTACGGGAACTTATGCCCTGTACGAACAGAAAAAACAACATGGCAAGAAGCCTGTTTACATCCCCTGCGGCGTTGATTTCAAACTTTTTCATGAGGCAAAAGGCGAGGAACCTGAAGATATACGCGGATTGCCGCGTCCCCTGATCGGATACATGGGCACCCTTTCCGACAGGATCGATTCCTCCATTATCAACGGGCTCGCAGCGCGTCTGAAGTCCGGTTCGATCATACTGATCGGTCCTGTTCACGGCAGCCTTGTCGATCCGCCACGCGCCCCCAATATCCATTACCTGGGATTGAAAAGCCATGATATTCTGCCCGCTTATCTGCGGCATGTCAAGGTCGCCCTGCTTCCGTTCCGCCTCACGAAAGGAGTTCGGGCGATCAATCCGGTGAAAACGCTTGAATATCTTGCAGCGGGGTGCGTGGTTGTCTCTACAGCCATTCCGGACGTTGTCCGCTTTTATTCCGACGTTGTGACGATTGCGTCTTCTCCGGAGGATTTCATGGAAAAGACGCTGGAACTTTCCGCCAGGGATAATACGGATCTCATCCATAAGGGCGTCGAGCGCGCCCGGAACTTTTCCTGGGAGGAGATGATCGAGAAAATGAACCGGATGATAAGGGAATATCTTGCTCATACCCCCAGAACCGGCTTTAGTTCGGAAAGGGGGCTTGAATGCGAATAGTGATTGACGCGCGTTATCTTACCCGCGAATACAGCGGCATCCGCATATTCACCGAACGCCTCCTGGAGCATCTGGCGTTGCAGGATAAGATAAATGAATATTTCTGCCTGGTTCAGCCCGATTATACCAGACCGATCGCCCTGGGAGACAATTTTCATCTCATCAAATACAATGCAAGACCGCTTTCCCTGAAAACCGTATTCTCCCTTCACCGGGGGGTAAAACTTTTGAAACCGGACTTTTTTCATGTCCTGTTTCCCCTCATGCCGGTATTTTACAAGGGCAAATTGCTCATCCATGTACATGATCTCCAGCCTTTGATGATGAAGGAATGGACAGGCGGACGCATCCTTCCTTTGAAAAAAATCTATGAGATTTTTTACTGGTGGATTTATCCCCATACCTTTCGCAAGGCAAGCTGGATCGTCGCCGTCAGCCAGGCGACCAAGGACGCCCTTTCCGAAATCATGCCGGAACTTGCTGAAAAAACCATTGTGATCCATTCAGGCATCGATCTCGATAAAGGGGAACTTCGCAATAACAATATCATGGAAACCCTTCGGGAGCGTTACCATATCCCGCCCCGGTATATTTTATACGTGGGAAGCACCAGGCCCAATAAAAACATCCCTGTCATGCTGCAGGCGTTCAGCAGGCTGAAGGATGTCGATCCTTCCCTGAGTGATGTGGCGTTTGTTCTGGTTTTAACCAGGGATCGCTTTATCGCCGATATCATGCGCGTTGTGAAAGATCGAAATCTCGAATCCGGCATTCGCATTCTGGAACCTGTGGGGCAGGCGGAAAAACACGCCTTGTATCAGAACGCCCAACTTCTCTTCTTTGCCACCAGGTTCGAAGGCTTTGGATTCCCTCTTCTGGAGGCGCAGTCTTACGGCGCGCCCGTAGTGGCGTCGAACTGCCATGCCCTTCCCGAGATTGCCGGGGATTCAGCGTATCTTGTCGATCCGGGCAATGTGGAATCTCTTACCGAAGCCCTCAGAAGGGTTTTGACCGATCAGCCCCTCAGGGAAGACCTCATTAACAAGGGAAAGCAGAACATCTTGAATTTTTCATGGGAAAGAACAGCGAGCCAGGTTCTTGAAATTTATAATCATTTGATGTGATTTTTGACTTGACCACGTGAAAAAGGGGGCTTTATTGTACGTGCGAAAATTGACATTACGTTCTTGGATGGTTTGGTTTTTACGCTTTTTCCAGGATGCGCGCCGCGGTAGCTCAGTCGGTAGAGCAGAGGACTGAAAATCCTTGTGTCGACAGTTCGATTCTGCCCCGCGGCACCAGAAAATACTTCCCGCAAGGTCTCCATAAACGATTCCTTGCGGGATTTTTCTTGTAAAAAACGGAATTTTCTCCGATTCTTTATCTATCTTGTTTACAAGGAAGGGAGAAAAAAATGAATAACGATTCCTCTATTTCACGCAGGGACTTCCTGAAACATCTCGCCCTCGCCTCAGCAGGCAGCGGTCTTTTGTTGAATCTTCTTGTTCGAAACCTCTACGGATTTCCCTGGGAGGAAAGAACAGATTCCCTTGTCCTTTCCGATACAGGGGATTTGATACTTTCCCCTATGCATCCCATGGGAAAGGGAATCAAGGAGGAATACCCCTGCGTCGCTATCACATCGGATAACCGCGTCTTTACCGCGTATGTTTCTGAAAAGAAATCCGGCGAGGGTATTTTTCTCCGGGAATTTCTTCCGAATAAAGAATTCGGCGAAGAGATCGCGGTGTCTTCCTCGACAGGCTTTGAATACCAACCCCGCATGATCGCGGATGATGATAATTTATACGTAATCTGGAGTTCGAAACGAGGCGGCGGATTCTCCCTGTTCTTTCGCATGTTCAAAGGCTCGGAACCGGGACCTGAAATATGCGTTTCCGGAGAGGAAACCCTTGCCTGGAATCCGCGCATCGCGATGGATTCCCAAAAGGCAATCTGGGCGGCGTGGGAAACCCTTGAAAATGACGCGTTTCAGATTCATTTTGCGCGATACAAAGACGGGGCGTTTGAAAAACCCGTATCCCTTACGAACGGGCAAAAGGACAACAGGCGTCCTTCCTTGTGTTGCGATTCCCTCGGAACAGTCTGGTGCGCGTGGGATCGCTATGAGGGCGATGGCAATCTCGATATCTTCATGAAGGCGTTGAACAAGATCGGGAACAGCGAGATCAGGATTACCTATCACCCCGCAGCCGATCTTGCGCCCTCCCTGGCAGCGGATAAAAAGGGACGCGTTTTCATAGCATGGCATTCGAACCGGAAAGGAGAGGATTCCTGGGATATCCCCAGGTGGTTTTATCTACGGGCGCTTCAGGATGGCGGATTGATGGAACCCGTTACCTCGCCCCGTGATATGAATCTTGAAAAACACGGAGAAGATCAGAGCTTCGAGTTTGCAGAGATTGCGTGCGGAGGAGATGGCAGGGTGATTATCCTGGGGCGGATGTCGCATAATTACTGCATGCAGTGGTACAAAAAGGACGGTTGGTCAAGACTTTACCGTTTTCCGAAAGATGGATGGGGGGGACGAGGGAAGAACAACGTCTGCGCGAGAGATAGCAGCGAAAATATCTGGTTTGCGCGGCGCGATCTGAATATGAACGTTCTTCAAAGTCTCGAGGGGATGAATGGAATGTATGAAGAACCGGTTCTGAAACCCTTTCATCCGCCTCTTGAAATTTCCGCCCTGGGAGGCATGGAGAAAAATCCGCATTTCCCCTCCTGGAACGATTTCCACTTTTATTTCGGCGATATTCACGCCCATTCATGGATGTCCGATGGAACCGGGGATCTCGATGAGTTTTACATCACGCACCGCGATGCGCTGAAGGACGATTTCGGATGCCTTTCGGATCATGATACCTTTGTGGGAAATTCCATGATTCCGTCGGAGTGGGAGGAGCAGAAAGCGACCGCCGATCATTTCAACGAGCCGGAAAGGTTTATAACTTTTTTTGGACAGGAATGGACGACTGCCCGCTGGCCCGCAAAATTCGGGCATAAAAACATCTATCACATCGATCCCGCCATGCCTCTCCTGGATCACATGGATGACGATTACAGCGACACGGCAAAACTCTTTCTAAAGGCGAAAAATCTGGGCGCCATCTGTATCCCTCATCATATCGGATGGACCGGAGTGGATTGGGAGAATCACGATCCCGATGTTCAGCCCCTTGTGGAAATCGTTTCCAATCACGGGGCGTTTGAATACATGGGAAACGAACCGATCTACCACAGGGGAGGCATTCATGGATGCTTTGTCCTCGATGGTTTGGAACGGGGGCTCAAATTCGGTTTCGTTGGAGGGAGCGACACCCATGGATTGATCTGGCATCACCGCGTGGGTTGGAAACGGAATTGCCTGAGAACTGGTTTGGCATGCATCCTGGCAAAGGATTTGACGCGGGAATCTCTGTTCGATGCCATGAAGAAAAGGCGGACTTATGCTACAAGCGGGATCAGGATGCGGATAGTTTTTGAACTTTCCGGCGCCATGATGGGAGAAGAGATTTCTTTATCCGAACCTCCCCGATTGAGCGTCAATGTGATGTGTCCCCATGATATGAAATGGCTCCAGATAGTCAGGAACGGCGAGACGATTTACAGCTATGGGGGAGAAGGTTATCAATCGCGGTTCAGTTACAGGGATGATAAAATTCAGCCCGGGGTATCAAGTTATTATCTGAGGGTGATAACCGAGGATGGGAATATGGGCTGGTCCAGTCCTGTTTGGGTAAAATACCCCGGATAATGAGAAATGAAAAATGAGAAATGAAAAATGAGAAATGAGAAATGAGAAATGAGAAATGGAAAATGAAGGGAAATCCCGGAACGGATTTTACATTTTTCGTTTTTCATTCTAATTTTATCGAGGACAATAAAAGAAGAGAGTCTTCTTCCTTTTTCGTTGGAAGAAGACTCTCACTCATGAAAACGCCCTTTTCAAAGAGACGGATGCGGATTATTCATACAGGTTCCAGAAGTTGTCCGCAGCTGATGGGGGAGGAGCGAAAAAATAGTCGATAGCTTCCCCGAGGAGATCCTTGCGGATTTCCGCTGCCTGCGCGAATGTCGAGCCGCCCGTACTGTGGCGAACAGACTCGAAGCCGAAACCCATATACACGACCTTATTATTGCTGTAAACAATGGCGTTCCCCGAGGCGATTTCCGGATACTGCCTTACCCCGGTTGAACCAAGAGGCGTGATGGCTTCATTGTTTGTAGAGGCGTAAGCGGCAAGATTATATATGTTGGGTCCCGTATAGAAGGTGGGAAGATTGACAAAAGGCGCGCCTGAGGCGCCGCTCGAAATGATTTCTTCTTTTTCGGCGTTCGCGTTGCTCAGGATGGCTTTTAAAACATCATGATAAAAAGCCTTCTGCTCCGTATTCCCATTAGCGTCCATGTCGTTGCCAATCGCGTTTCCGGAAATCATGAGTTTCCCGCCATCTGATACATAGTCAGTGATCTTCTGTATTGCGCCCGTATGAACGGAATTTACCGTTCCTCCCACTCCGTCAAGGGCGCAGGACCAGATAAGAATTTTGTCGCTTTCCGCCGCCAGGCTGACCGTTTCGTTCACAATCGCCTCGGACATGCAACTCTCGAAATATCTTTCATGAGCGGAGAGCGCCTGGGCGTTGTAAACGATCATGTGGTAATAACCATGGATGGTGAAATAACTGTTTTCCGGGGCGTAGCGTTTCAGATCGAGAACGACCATGTCATCCGGGTCGCTGCCATCGTCCTTGAGACGCGCGCCAAGAACATGACGGGATATGGATTCGTTGTTGACGGGGGTCGCATTATCCACAGCCGTCAACTTTATATACACGGTGCTGGTTCCGGGAACGTCTATTTCGGTTGTCGTCGCCGGAGCGGTAACGATTTTAACCGGCGACGATGGGAAGGTCAATCTGTTGATAATCGGGACGCCCCAGTTGGCGTCTGTCGCCATATAAATCTTATATTCCTTCAAGTCGGGCTCCGTATTTGCCGCCCAATCAAGGAGCAGCTTTCCCGGAGCGGAACCCTGTCTTGCGGAAAGGAGAACCGGAGGAGCGGGAGGCGTCAAATCCCCTTGGGAGTCAACGATTATGAAATTATCCATATCAATGGCAAGGTCTCCTGTGGGTTGCGTTTCCGTATAAACCAGCCCCCCACCCAGTTTGGATGATGTTCCGTCAAGAACGCTATCGCCAGTAACGAAGCCCTTGCATGGCTCGGTCGCCATATCCCATTCGTACGTGTTCGCTCCCGGCGCCATGTCCTTGAGAGGACCCCTTTCCAATCCGCCCGAGCCTGCGTTGTCCCTGATATAAATGGCGAACTTCACTGTGTATGAGGCGTTGTTGTAAACGCTAGCCCTTAACTTGGAGGGGATTGGAACGGAGGGGAGGAGGGCGTAACTGCCGATGTTGATGCGGTCAGCCCAGAATAATTCAGCGTCCCCAGACTCATCAATGTAATAATTGGTTGAATATGTTTTTGGCGAAGTCACCCATACAAAGGAAGCCCTGCCGGCCTTTATTCCCTCAGTCGGATTGTTTTCTCCAATGGCGAATGAGTGGGTTTGTACGTTTGCGGCTTGTCCATCAGGGGAAGTGGTTTGCCAGTTAGCGGTGTTTCCGCCTTCAAATCCCTCGAGTAAGGTGTCCGCCGCATAGGCGGAAATCGCCATTACGCAAAAAAGCGCAATAATAACGGATAGTTTTCTCATAGCGCGTAATCTCCTTTTGAATAAATTTAGATTGGCATGAAAACGAAAAAGATAAAACTAAAAAAATGTTATTTCCCGCCGCATCACCTCGTTTTAATCTGAATTTTTTGACGATCCGTTTTTTACTAAGGAAAAAAGACGCATCAGGATTCTCACATTATCTTTTTTGAAAAGTCAACTATGATTATATGAATTGTAATTTTGAACGCCTTTCAGAAATAAAGGAAATCCCGGAACGGATTTTACGTTTTCCATTTTTAATTTTTCATTTTACATTGTCATGATTTGATGTGGGAAAAGATTTCCTGGATGGTCTGATACCTTTCCTCGGGATTTTTCCGGATCATCTTCATGATGACGTTCTTCAGTTTTTCGGAAACTTGCCCTTGTACCTGGTCAGGTTCGGTATTCACATGGTGATATTCGATGTTTCCATTGCAGAAGGGGGGATCTCCGCTGACCATTTCATAGAGCATGATGCCTAAAGAATAGATATCCGCCCGGGCGTCCACCGCTCCGCCAATGATCTGTTCCGGAGACATGTAAAGGGGGGTGCCGATGATGGCGGTTCCGCTTTTTGTAATGGACTCGGCTTTGAGGATTTTGGCAATGCCGAAATCGGTGATTTTGACGCGATTATCGGGTTTGATCATGATATTCGCCGGTTTGATGTCGCGATGGATGATCCCGAGACTGTGGGCGTAATGGAGGGCGTCCAGAATCTGGAGACAATAGTACAGTATTTTGTCTTCGCCGAATTTTATTTTTCCCGAAAGCATCTGTTTGAGATCGGTTCCTTCGATGAATTCCATGGACAGAAACATTTTCTTTCCGCTTTCAAACAGGTCGTGGATGCGGACTATGTAGGGGTGGGAGAGCTTCTTCGCTGCCCTCGCCTCGCTCTTGAAGCGTTCCACAGCCTTGGGGTCTTCGCATAAGTAATCATTGAGAACTTTCAAGGCGACAATATCGTCAACCACCGTATCCCGGGCTTTATAAATGACGCCCATAGAGCCGCGGTTGATCTCTTCGATTATGGCAAAACGGGGATCCTGCAGAACCTGGAACGCCTTTTGCTGTTCCTCCTCTTCCTGCAGAATCTGGATGCGGTATTCCATCTTTTTCATCTTGGA
This sequence comes from Candidatus Sumerlaeota bacterium, assembly GCA_016931135.1. GTDB lineage: Bacteria > Sumerlaeota > Sumerlaeia > MWCT01 > MWCT01 > JAFGFK01. Next base: position 17,660 of record JAFGFK010000468.1, read on the forward strand.
AAGGGCGTTGGCGTAATCAGGCGATTCCGTCGCTATTCTCTCATAGACTTCCCGGGCTTCATGCAGGTTGCCCGATTTTTCCAGGTCGTTACCCAATCGGTATAAGAGATCGAGAAGGTCCGGTTTCGGGGGCAGTATCTTGAACGTTTTCCAAGCTTGGGAATACATCTTCTTCTGCCAATAGGTAAGCCCCAGGATTTTCAATGCCCGCAATTTGTGTTTCTCGTTGTTGATCAGTTCCTGAAGAAGCCCGATGGCCTCTTCCAGCCGGCTCTTTTTCAGATATATTTTTACCAGCTTGAATTCTATGACAGGGTCTTTCTCGTTTTTCAGGATTTCCGTGTAGATTTCTTCCAGGTCGTTGACCATATCCATATCGGCGCCATCTTCGTGCACTCTCTCGTAGCTCCGGAGGGCGTCCTTCCAGAGTTTCAGGTTTTTCAAGAGATGCGCCCGCTCCTTGAGCGCAAGGTTGTAACTGGGGAAGTATCGAATGAGAAATTCATAAGCCTCTAAAGCTAAAGAGGGATTGGCGTTCGGGCATTCCTGGTATTCATGGATAGCGTTTCGGCTTTCCTCATAATTGCCTGAAAGGGTAAGCGTATGGGAGAGCAGGATATAAGCGATCGGCGGAATCGGGGACTTCTCTTTCACCAGCGCATCCAGTTGTTGTTGAAATTCATTGTAGGTTTGCAAAGATTCGTCATCGCGGTTTTCATGAACCAGGCAGGTCCTGATTTGTTCTTCAAGTTCCGGATCAATGGGAAGGTTAAATGGTTCGGAAACATCAAGGGACTGGCTCAACCATTCCTTTTGAAATGATTTATCCTGTACCAGGGTGGAGGATTCGTTTATACCCGTATCCGTTCCCATGGAAAGGGCTACGGCAAGGGGGTCCTGAACCGGTTTGGGCGAAGGTTCCTCGGTTTGTGTGCCATTTTTTATGATCCGGAAGGAGCTGGCGCCGATTACGTCTATATCTGTTATATCCTTGTCGGTTGTATCCTTATCCTGCAAAGGGGACTCCAACTCCACGGCTGCCAGAATTTCTCCCGCCTGTTCTTTCGTTTCATGATCCCGAATGACTTTTTTGGGAATATCATGCTTTTTCCGGGATTTGAGTTTCTTTCTTTCCTCTTCCGTGAGAAAGGAATGGGTGATGGTGAGATTTTTTTCCCTTCCGGATGCCAGGTCCTGAGCGGAAATTTCCAGCACCCCGTCCGCATTGATGAAAAAGGTGATTCGAATCCGGGGAACGCCCGAAGGAGCGGGTTCAATGTCGCTCAGGGTGAATTTACCCAGGCTCTGATTTTCGGAGACCGATTCTTCTTCACCCTGGATGACATGGATATGAACAAATGTCTGATCGTTTTCCGTGGTGGTGAAAGTTTTCGCAGCCTTGATGGGGATGGTGCTGTTTTTCTCGATGATTCTGGAGACCTTGGAGTTCTTTACTTCCACGCCGAGGGAATGGGGGGTAATATCCAGGAGGACGACTTCCTGGAGATTTCCGGTAAAAATGCCTGCCTGGGTTGCAGCGCCCAAGGCGACGATTTCATCCGGATTGACCCCTTTGAAGGGCGTCATACCGAAAAAATCCTCCACATATTTTTTGACCATTGGAATCCGGGAGGAGCCTCCCACCAGAATCACCTTGGTAATATCATGCTTGGAAATCCCGGCGTCATGGATAGCCTGGCGGCAGAACTCGATTGTTCGGGCAACATGTTTTCTGATCAGTTCCTCGAATTCATCGCGGGTAATTGTTTTTTCAAGGTGCAGGGGCTTCTTGTTGTCAAAGGCAAGGAAGGGAAGGGATATGATGGTTTTGGTTGTCGTGGATAGCTCGCATTTCGCCTTTTCCGCGGCCTCCTTGAGCCGGAACAGAGTGACAGGGTCCTGGGAAATATCGATCCCGCTTGTATTCTGAAAATCATCTTTGATCCAGTTGACCAGGGCGTTATCGAGATCGTCGCCGCCCAGATGGGTGTCCCCGTTTGAAACCAGAACCTCAAAGGCGTTATGATCGATCTCGAGGATCGAGACGTCAAACGTGCCGCCGCCGAAATCATAGACGGCTGTGATTTCCTCACTTTCCTTTCCCAGTCCGTATGCCATGGCTGCAGCGGTTGGCTCGTTGATAAGCCTTAAAACCTCGAGACCCGCGAGTCGGGCTGCCTCTTTGGTGGCGTTTCGTTGAAGGTCATTGAAATAGGCGGGTACGGTGATGATGGCATGATCGACCTGTTCCCGGAGATATTTTTCGGAGGCTTCTTTTAATTTCTGTAGAATCAGGGCGGAAATCTGCTCCGGTTTATAACCCATTCCATTGATATCGATCAGGATTTGATCGTCTTTGCCGATGATCTTATAAGGGAATGTTTCATTACTATCGCTCAGTTCCGAATACGGGCGTCCCATGAGGCGTTTAATGGAGGTAATGGTTCGGGAGGCGTTGGTGATAGCCTGCCTGCGGGCGATTTCACCTACTACAATTTCTCCCTTGTCCAGAAAAGCGACAACGGAGGGAGTTTTGTTGTTTCCTTCCGCGTTGGGAATGATCATGGGGTTTGTTTGTTCAATGATCGCAACGAGGGAGTAAGTGGTTCCCAGATCGATTCCGATGACTTTGCCCTCAAAGATATTCATGTTAAAATTCTGACCTCTTATACGCCGGCAAAAATGGCGTCAGTCTAATAAAGAGCCATATATTTTCCATTTCAGAAATTTATTAAAAAGATCAAAGTTAATTAATTTCTAATTCTAATTTGTATGAATGTCATGTAAAAATCAAGAAAATGTAGCATCCGGCATGTTTAAAAATATTACGGATGGATCATTTATTCCGTGAATCATCCTTACGGGCTTTTTTCCTTTCCTTTTCTTCCTGAAAAATCCGCTTTTCCTCCTCCTCCCGGGCAGTGATATCCTTGATCGTAAGATTCTTGGGCTTGACAGCCATCTTCTTCTTGTTGATGGTATCGAAGATTATTCTGAGGAAATTATGGGCTTCAAAGGGTTTTGAAATAAATATATCCGAACCCATACGAAGGGCGTAATCCATGTCTTTTTTGGACGTTTTTGCGGATACGGTGATGATGGGGGCGTTTTTATAGGTATTGTTACGGCGGAGGGACTGGCATAACTGATATCCGCTCATTTTGGGGAGCATGATATCCAGCACAAACAAATCGGGTTGATACAGTATCAGCTTCCTGATCGCCTGGATGCCGTCCATTGCCGTAACCACCTCGAAATGACTCTGCAGAATCAGCTGCATGATATCCAGCATTTCCCTGTCATCATCCACGACCATCACGCGGGGAAAGACCTTCATGGCGTCGATTTCATAAGGGCTGGGGCGATGCCTGGGTTGAGGTTGCTGAGCGGCGATTTTTTGAAAAGAGTCTTCCTCTTCCATTGGCGGGGAGGCGGAAATCTCTTCAGCGGTTGCTTTTTTCTCCTCGGAGGCTTCTTCCTCCATCTTATGAATTTGTTCTATGGTATATTTCTTGTGAGATGGGGTGGAACGCTTTTTTGCCACGTTCGAGACAATGCCGGCAAGGCGCGATGGCTCGAAGGGCTTTGGCAGATACAAATCCGCGCCGGAAAGATACCCTTTTTCCATGTCCTTTTTGGTGGAAAGACCGGACAGGAAAACAATCGGGACGTCGCTGAAACGGGAACTCTCCCTGATGGCTTGACTCGCCTCCAAGCCGTTCATGAGCGGCATCATCACATCCATGATTATCAGGTCCGGTTCATATCGCTCGATTTTCTCCAGGGCGTCCAGCCCATCGACGGCTTCCGTGATTTCAAAATTATTGATCAGGGAGTAACCTATGATTTTCCGGATGTCATCTTCATCATCCACAATCATGATTCTTTGTCGCGCCATGGATACCCTCCTGTATCGAAATATTCTTAATAGAGATATTTCCTCATGTAGATCGATTCAATAATCCCGAAGATGATGTAATTCGTCAATAAAAAAGAGCCTCCATAGCTGAAAAGGGGAAGGGGAAGTCCTGTTACGGGAAGGAGGCGAAGACTCATCCCGATATTGAATATAATATGGATGATAAAACAGGCGACAAGTCCTGTGATGGTTAATTGGCCAAACCTGTCAAGGGACGTGATGGATGGTCTCAGCGATCGGAGTACGATAAACGTATAAAGAAACAGCAGGGAGAGGCATCCCACGATTCCGAATTGTTCCCCGAGGCTCGAAAAAATGAAGTCTGTATGACGTTCCGGTAAAAATCGCAATTGGGTTTGCGTTCCCTGTTTCCACCCTTTTCCCCGTATTCCCCCGGAACCCAGGGATATCTCCGCCTGCCTGATGTTGTACCCGTGCCACTTGCTTTCATATCCGGGATTCAGAAACACCTTGATCCGCGCCTTTTGATAGGGTTTTAAGAATGGGTAAGCGGACAAAGAAATCCACACAGCCAGAAGAATCAACAACAGGATGAGCCTTTTGGAGCATCCGGCGATATACAGCATGATGAGAAGAATAGGGAAAAAAAGCGAGGCGGTTCCGAAATCGGGTTGTATGAGAATCAGGGCGGATGGCAATCCGACCAGCAACGCGGGCGCGACAATATCCCTGATCCGGGTCATTTGTCTTTCGATATGGGATAAGTAATACGCCAGGCAAATGATCACGACGATCTTGGCGAATTCCGAAGGCTGGATTCTGATCGTCCCCACGGCGTACCAGCTGCGCGCTCCTTTTACCTTTAGTCCCATGAAGAATAAAAGAACCAGGGATAGGATCACCAGGATATAAACCGGCCAGATCAGGTGACGTACTTTCGAGAGATCGAGCAGGCTCAGGGCAAGAAAAAAAACAAGTCCGATTCCTCCCCAGACCACCTGTTTCCAGGCGTATTCCCGTAAACCCGGAATGGAATATGTCGAACCGTAGATGACTATGACGCCCAATCCGGTCACTGTCATCACCAGCAATAAAAGCAAGTAGTCCATGTTTTTCAGCGTGAAAGCGATGGAACCGGGCGCGCTCTTTTTGCCTTCTATATAGGATGTGATTTTCCGGGAAGTCATGTTCCTTATATCCTTTTCTTTGTGAAGAAGCGATGGAGCGGATTGTATGAGAGCGAGAAGACAATGCCACTGGCAAGGGCGCTTTGCAACCGGATTTCCCAGAAAGGATTATAGAAGATGGTTATAAAGACGCTGCCGAGGAAATGATAGTAAACGCAGATCAAAAAGGCGAAAACAAAAATTACCGCCCGGGGGGCGTCCATCAGGAACGGCGCAATCTTACCAGCCAGGTAGCCTGTCAGTATGAGGCACAGGGACGCCAATCCCGGAGGTTCACGGTATAATTCCGCATAAAATGCCCCGGTCAGGAATCCCGCCATTGCTCCCGCAGATTCCTTCCATTTCAACGCTGTAAAAAGTACGATCAGGAAGAGAAACGACGGCGACCACGCAAATCCATGAAAAAGAAATTCCAGGAAAAGGGCGGCTATGGTTAAAAGCAGAAGTTTAAAAATTGTCCTCAAAAGCCTTCTCCTTCAGGCGTTCGCTTCCCAGGATAATAAAGATCACCTCCAAGGCGTCGAAGTCAACGAATGGTTTGACCCGGGCTTTGGTTCTTCCATATTTGTCCTGTTCCAGTATATCCACGGTTCCTACGGGGATATTTCTCGGGAAGAGGGAATTGTCCGTTCCCGCCGTAATTGCATGGTCATTGCGCCTTAATTTCCTGCTGATTCCTTCCGTTTCCAGGATGAAATAATCCCTCTCGCCGGTTCCATAGAGAACGCCCATCTCTCCTGTTTCCTGTATCCTCACGGTAACAGCGCTTCTTTGATCGACCACGAGATGCACGAGCGCGATATCCGGAGCCGCTTCCTTGACAATCCCGACAATTCCCGATTCATTCATGACGGTTTGCTGCCTGCGAACGCCCTCGCGCGTTCCCTTGTCGATGAGGAGGGATTGGGACCAGGGATTAGGACTGCGCCCGACGATCCCCGCCGGGAGAATTACATAATGCGATTGAGTAAGGGGATCATGGAAATTGTAAAAGGACAGACTCTTTTCCAGCGCATTGATCCTGCTTCTGGAAAGAGCGTCCTTCAGGGACATTTGCGCCAGTTGTTCCTTGAGGGATTGATTTTCCTTTTTCAGGGATTTCGCCTCGAAGAATACCGCTCCCAAGCCCTGGGCGCCTTTTCGGATGATTTCCCCCAGTTTGACGAAAGGATAGGACAGGTGAAGCAGGGTTTTTCCCGGAGGGGCGCTTTCGATTGTCCCCGAGATATCCGAGAGGAGGGTTGCTAAAGACAGGATGATAAGAATGAAAAATAAAATCAGTTTACGGTTTTTTCTGAATTTCCCCTTCATAATCAGACATTCTTTTTAAGGCAGGAGATCACCTGTCTTTAATGACGGATGTTTTCATAACGGGCGAGAATTTCAATAGAATCGAGCGTTTTTCCCGTTCCCAGTACCACCGCGGTCTGGGGATTGTCCGTAACGCGGACCGAAAGATTTGTCTCCGCTGAAAGAAGGGAATCCAATCCCCGTAGCTGAGAACTGCCTCCCGCCATGGTGATTCCCACATCCACGATGTCCGCAGCAAGTTCAGGAGGCGCCTTTTCCAGAGTAGTCTTGACCGCGTCCACAATGGCGGAAACAGGATCTGACAGGGCTTCCCTGATTTCTTCGGAGTTGATCTCGATGCTGCGGGGCAATCCCGCCACCAGGTCGCGCCCCTTGATGATCATTGTTCTCTCCTCGGAGAGCTGGTCCGCAGAGCCTATGGTGATCTTGATATCTTCCGCAGTCCTCTCGCCGATCAACAGATTGTATTTGCGTTTGATGTGCTGGGTGATTGCCATGTCCATTTCATCGCCTGCTACCCGGACGGATTTGGCGACCACAATGCCCCCCAGAGATATGATCGCAACCTCCGTGGTTCCTCCCCCTATATCGATGATCATGTTACCGGATGGTTCGGTAACAGGCATCCCCGCTCCTATGGCGGCAGCCATGGGTTCTTCGATAAGATAGACCTTGGATGCTCCCGCCTGGTGGGCGGCTTCCCGTACCGCCCGTTTCTCCACTTCCGTGATCCCGGATGGCACGCTGATGACGATGCGGAGACGGGGGTGAATGAGAGTCCGTTTCCTGTTTTTCACTTTCTTGATGAATGCCCGTAGCATCTCCTGAACAACCTCGAAATCCGCGATGACGCCATCCTTCATGGGACGTATGGCAACGATGTTTCCGGGAGTGCGCCCCAGCATGCGCTTGGCTTCTTCTCCGACTTCCAGCACTTCATGGGTGGAACGTTCGATGGCTACCACAGAAGGTTCCGCCAAAACGATTCCTTCCCCTTTGATATAAACCAGCGTGGTTGCGGTTCCCAGGTCAACTCCGATATCCATGGATAACCATTTGTTCAAAAATTCAAGCGCCATTTAGAGTTTTATCTCCTCTAACCCGTCTTTATTTCCATAAATCTGAAAGGGATTTAACCGGATTTTGCGATTGTTGTAAACAAAAAAATGCAGATGAACCAATACAGATTCATAAATAATATGCCGCCAGCGACGCCAGAGCAAGAATCCAGCAATACCAGGCGAAATTCGACAGCCCTCCCTTCCTGATATGTCTCAGTAAAAATTCAAGGCTCAGATAACCGCTCACCGCGGCTACAATAAAACCAGCCGCAAGGGGCGGGAGTTCTTCCAGGTAAAATGTCGAGATGTCCTTTATGACGAGAAAGAACGCGCCGATGATCGCGGGAATGGACAGGATAAAAGAAAAATCGGCCGCCTCGTTCCCTTTTATCCCGAGCCACATCCCGGCCGATATGGTAGATCCGGATCGGGATATTCCGGGAATAATCGCCAATCCCTGGATCAAGCCGATCCCGAGGGCTTGGAATAGCCCCAGTTTCCCTTTGTCTCTCAGAGTCGCCGGAATCCATCGGGTGGAGAACAGCGCGATTCCCGTTACAATCAGCGCGGCGGAGGCAAAAGGCGGATTGCCGAACAAGCCTTCAAACGTGTCCTTGAAAATCAGTCCTATGATGGCTGTTGGGATGCAGGCGACAAGGATGAACAGGATTGTTTTCCCGCGTTCATCTTCCCGGAATCTCGAGAGCCATCCCTTTTCTCCGCATTTTTGAAAGGCGTCATGCAAGGCGAAACCAGCCAAATCCAGCAATTTCCTCCGGTAAACAATAAAAAGGGCGAACAGCGTACCCATGTGAACGCTGATTTCAAGCAGCAGGGGAGAGTCCGGAACGGCATGAATAAAATGCCTTGTCAATACGATATGTCCCGAAGAACTTACCGGGATGAATTCGGTCAATCCCTGAACCAGACCCAACAACATGCTTTGCCAAATTTTCATTTGTTGACTTGTTTGTGAAAAATCGCTTGTTTCTTCCCTTAACCGGAAAAAAATCGCAAGTTAAAAAGATAACGAATACAATATCTTGTTTATGTGTTGACGCGCAAAAATATATTCCTTACATAACTTATTTGATAATGAGTTCCGGTTATATTTTCATGGGAGTGAAAAAAAGTATGAAGGATTGTTTCGGAATGCGGTTTGGATTTTTTTTCGAGGAGCATATCGATGAGGATGAGGTGCGTAACAAATGCTACTCTTGTGAGGATTTTGACAGATGTTATAAAATAGCGATGATCCAGTGCCTCAGGAGCCTGAAACTGGAAATCCGCCAGGGGGTCCGGAATTTGCGGAACTCCATGGGGGGAAGTCATTCTGAATTTCCTTTCGGTTAAAAAAGCAGGCAACGGGAAAGAATGACAGAACTTCCGGAAATCAGGCTTTTCCCCTCTTCATCTCGAGAAGGATTTCGTCCGCCACTTCAAAGTCGTTGAAATGAAGCGTCGTGTCCTTCAGCGTTTGCGTGCTTTCATGCCCCTTTCCTGCGATCAGAATCAGGTCTCCGGATTTCGCGGTGGTAATCGCATGCTTGATCGCCTCGTATCGATCATGGATAATTTCGTATTTTCCGCCCTTTTTTTCTTTTATCCCCTGGATGATGTCGTTCATGATCTGATCCGGGTCCTCCGTTCTGGGATTGTCATCCGTGATGATGAAATTGTCGCTCATTTCCTCCACGATGGACGCCATGATGGGCCGTTTTGTCCGATCCCTGTCGCCGCCGCATCCGAAAACCGTAATAAGCCGCTCGGGTTTCATGGTGCGCGCAGCGTTCAGGACCTTCGTCAATCCGTCAGGGGTATGGGCGTAATCGACGAGTACGGTGAAATCCTGCCCTCGTTCCACGGGCTGGAATCTCCCCGCAACCGCGATGTTTTTCTCCAGCCCAGCCTTGATTTCTTCGAGGCTCAATGGCGTATGAAGCGCGCCCGTTACAGCGGCAAGCATGTTGTATAGATTGAATTCCCCCCTCAGCCTGGCGTGAACGTCGATTTCCCCTTTGGGAGTCGCAAGGGTGAAATCCGTTCCGTCGTTTCCCAGATGGATATTTTTCGCCGTAACGTCAGATTTTCCCTTCAAACCATACAGGATTGGTTTTGCCCGGAGGGCGTTCAAGAACAGGTTTGCGCTGGGATCGTCGATGTTGATTCCCACGGTCTTGTCCTTTGCCAGGGAGCTGATCCACTGTATCTTGGCGTTGCGGTAATTATCCATGGTCAGATGGAAATCCAGGTGATCCTGAGTCAGATTCGTCCATATTCCGGCTTCATACTCGATTCCCGCCACGCGATGAAAATCCACTGCGTGGGATGAAACCTCCATGGCGCAGTAATCGCATTTTTCATTTGCCATGTGGGCGTAGATTTCCTGGAGGTCGGGCGGTTCCGGGGTGGTATCCTTGGATTTGTATATTTTGTTGTTTATCTTGTAATACAGGGTGCCAATCAATCCCATTCGGTAACGCGTGAGGAGAATGCTTTCGACGATATGGGTTGTGGTGGTCTTTCCATTGGTGCCTGTAATGCCGATGAGTTTGAATCTTCGCGAGGGGTGGTTGTAGAATTTTCCGGCAATAAGGGCAAGAGCGAGCCTGGAATCGGGAACGACGATTTTCACGATATGAGAGGGAACAGGCTTGTCATTTTGCAATAGAACGGCGCAAGCCCCGGCGCGGATGGCGTCATCGACAAAGGGATGTCCGTCCGGAAGCTCGATCTTGTCCAGCTGGGTGTAAATATTTATGGCGGCGTACAGGAATCCCGGTTTCACGCGCAAGGGATCGTAAACCACGCCGTTTATTTCGGGGTCCTGATCTCCGGTCACTTTTTTCTCGGGCGCAACGGAAAGAAGTTCACTGAGTTTCACTTTTGTTTCTCCTTTTCTTGTCTTTTTAAATGTTTGAAAAAACTTGCGTCATTGGATAATTGTTTTTAAAATTGACCGCAATCTCACAAAAATTTCGTGGTATGGGAACAATGAAGTTTCGGAGAGTCAAGTGTCAAATTTATGAATTGTTATGGGAAATAATTCTACTCCTGACGTTTTCGTGAAAGGATTGACATTCACTCATTATCTATGGGGCGATGGGAAGGTTGATTTCCACCTCGGTTCCGCCTTCGGCGGCGTTTCTCAGTACTATGGAACCCCCGTGCGCCTCGATGATCCGGCGGGTGATGGAGAGACCGAGTCCCGTTCCGCCTTTTCGCAGGGTGAAAAAGGGTTCGAGAACCTTGTTCAGAAGTTCCTCACTGATGCCGCGTCCCGTATCCCTTATAATCAGATTAAGCGTGTGTTCATCCGTCTCGTTGCGATGAATCTTTACGATGATTTCTTTTTTCCTTGTGTCCGTCATGGCTTGTTTTGAATTGATGTAGATATTGAGCAGAGCCTGCTTCATCTGTATCGGATCGCATAAGATATTCGGCAGATTCGTTTCTATTTCCCTTTCAACCTTGATAGGATTCGGGTCTTTTTCGTAAAATACGAATTTCAGCATTTCCTCGTTCAGATTTGCCAGGTTGCAATGGACGATTTCCCGCGCCTTGGGATTGGCGAAGTTAAGCAGCTCCGATATGATCTTTTCGCATCGCAACGCCTCTTTGTGTAAGGTTTCATAATCTTCATAACGCGGATCCGAAGGGGAGGAATTTTTGATGAGATACTCGGAATAGGCGGATATGATCCCTATGGGATTGTTGATCTCATGAGCCACTCCCGCCGCAATCTGACCCAGCATGGCGAACTGTTCCGATCTCAACAGCCGCTCCCTGATTCGGAAAAGCTCCATTTTCTGGTTGTTGATCATTTCGACAATGAACCAGGACATGAGTCCCACCATGCCGATCAGGGCGAATTTCAGGGCGAATGTCCGCTGCTTCATGAAATCGAACGACGTCTCGCGAAACCAGATCGTAAAAATGAAGAGAGCGGCGATGATGAGGCTCATGAAGAGGGTTTCGCGGGAACGCCGGAACAGGGCGAATCCTCTGAGAATCATCAGAAAATACAGGATATAAAAGTCGGATTGCAGATTTCGTCCGTAATAGCGCGTTGTATCAAGATAAATGAGAATGGTTACGAAAATTATATCGATGAAATAGGAAATGAAACAGAACGGCTTGATCTGCCGTAAAACGACCCGGCGCGCATAAAAAAAGTAACTTTGCGCCATATTGAACATGGCGTATAGGAAGAATACCATGAAGACCTCCGTTGTGGGCAGAACAAAATGCGCGCTCCAGGACCATACAACCATGCTGACAAACAGGATGCTCCATTTGAGGGGGATGATGGCGCGGCGTTCGATCCGGGTCAGCCATTTGAGATATTCCTGGTCTTCTAACGTCAATGTCTTCATGCTTCTGTACGTATTCCAATCACAGGGCGGATTTTGATTTGATATTTTAATCCCTTTCCCTTATCAAATTACTGTTAATATATAACATTTCCTGCCTTTTTTCATAAAAATTTTCAACAAATTTATCTGAAAGAGCTTGATTCCTCCTTCCGACTTCCCCCAATAAACAGATATTCTTCATCGATGCTCGAATGGGATGCATTATGGTTTTATTTCACGTCATAACGCTGGATGGTCCTGTGGGAGTCGGGAAAAGTTCCGTTGCGCGGACTCTTGCCCGAAAACTCGGTTATCGGCATATCGACACCGGCGCCATGTATCGCGCCGTCACCCTTGCGGCAATGGAACGTCATGTCGATCTTGGCGATCCGGACGCCCTGGGAAGACTCGCCCATGAATGCGATATAGAACTCATTTACCACGGGGACGGTTTCTCCGTGTCGCTCGATGGAAGGGACGTATCCCAGGCGATTCGGGATCCCGAGGTAAGTAAAAACACGTCTCCGGTTGCGGATTCCCCGAGCGTGCGGAAGAGACTTGTTTCCTTACAGAGGCGCCTGGGATTGCAGTCTCCTTCGGTACTGGAAGGACGCGACATCAGCACCGTTGTTTTTCCCGATGCGTTCTGGAAATTTTTTCTGAACGCTTCCCTGGAAGAACGCGCCCGCAGAAGGGCGCTCCAACTTGAAAATGCCGGAAAAACCGTTGATTTCGAAGAAACCATGAAGTCGGTGCATTACCGCGATTTCCGGGATTGCTCCCGTTCCGATGGACCCCTTCTGGTCGCTCCTGACGCCATTGTGATCGACACGACCACTCTTTCTGAAAATGACGTGATTCGACTTATTCTCGCGTTTATTCATAGTCCTGTTCATCCCGTTCAAGATGGTTGAAATATCAATCTTTGGCCGGTAATGATCATGGAGTGAAGATCGCGTCATGCTGTATTATTTATGTAAAATCCTTCTTTTACTGATAGCGCGCCCTTTTTTCAGGGCAAGGGCGCGGGGAGTCGAGAAAATTCCCGTGAAAAAGGCAATCCTTTTTGTTTCCAACCATGCCAGTTTTCTCGATCCCCCTTTGATTGGAATGTTTGTTCCTGGACGCGTTTATTATATGGGAAAAAAAGAATTATTCGACAATCGCCTCTTTGGCTGGTTTCTCGGACAATTGGGAACCATCCCCATCAGGAGAACGGGTCTTGATCGGGAGGGAATCCGAATCTGCAGGGATATCCTCAAGTCAGGAAAATCCCTTCTTGTCTTTCCGGAAGGAACCAGAACGCCTGATGGCAATTTGCGGGAAATGAAACGGGGCATTGCGCTTTTGACGCAGGAAATTCCGGAAATTGACCTCATGCCCGTTTATATTGATGGCACATTCAAAGCCTGGCCCAGGGGGAGAAAGATTCCCAAGCCCGCAAAAGTCAGCGTTTTCTTTGGGGATTCCTTCAAAATATCACAAAAAGGTGTTGCAATGGA
>JAFGFK010000469.1 GCA_016931135.1 Candidatus Sumerlaeota bacterium
AGGAAGCAGCAAAGACTGACTTCATAAACATGACAGACTGACCCCAATACCAGCCTTATATAGTATATATTATACTGATTGTGATTGTAATATTCGCATAGAAAATCCACTGTCAACGCAAATAAATCATTTCATTCAATTCCGGAAATTTATCTTAAGAACAGGGATAGGGTTTATCCATATAGAAAAAAGATTTGCTCAAGAATCCAAAACGCCGCATGTAATCCTTACTGGCGATGATGTTTTATTATTCATTTTCCGATGAGGAAAAGAAAGCCGGGCGGATGAAATCAATAAGGGAAAAACCAACGATAATCATACATCGGGAACAGGCGTCTGCGCGGCGAGTTGCTGTGAAGATTGAACGATGTCGCGCCATTCCGGCGGAAGCATTCCAATGAATTGAATCCCCAGGCGGGTTTTCCCATCAGGTTCTGACTTGAGCCATATAATCTTGCCGAGAATCTTGAGCCCTCTCGAGGAATGAGATAATTTCAGGAAAATATGGAGTATCCCGGGCGTCTGAAACTCATCCTGCGCAATGAAGCAAAGCCCCCGCTGGCTTATATCCACCAATGTTCCGAATTTATAGCTAGTGAATTTCTTGTCGGGCTTTTGTTCCACATCCTGGGAATAAGCAATCGAGATGCGCTGGGGAAACCGCGTTCCCGATCTGTCCTTTTGTTCAGGCGAAAAATCTTTTTTGTCGTCGAAATCCATTTGTTTAATTTTCCAAAATCCTTCGTCTTTCAAATCAACTTATAGTACATTAAATAAATATCTCTCGAATATATTGTAGTCAACCTTAAAAATTCAATGCATCTTGGCTTGGGGCGCATATCTGAATTCTATCATGGAAAAACGGGGTCAAACCCTGGAAAAATCCTTCAATCTATCTTGAGTTTTTTTCCTACCAGGGATGTGAGATAAGTTTGACTTTAGATGATCAACCGGTCATAAAACTTGACGCATTATTTCTTTCCAAAAGGGTATGATTATGAAATGGTTTATTTATTTGATGATTGTATCGGGTCTTTTTCCCGAAACCGCCCATTCCATGGAATTAACCATCGAGGGCGTCAAAACCCACCCGATCGTTTATATTACTCCGCAGAATGTTAAAATGGCAAAAGAGCGGATTAAAAACGATCCCATGGCGAAAAAATGGTATGATTCCATCAAAGATCAGGCGAAAAAATGGGCGGATAAAAATCCCGATTGGGTGACAAAGGTCATGCCGCCCCCCGTCGCCTGTTTCGCTTATGGTTTCACGGGTTGTCCTATATGTTCCGGAAACTGGGGATGGTGGAAAAAGGCGAACGCATCGTTCGACAATCCGGGGCATGTCGTCTGTCCCAATGGTCACTCTCTTCCTGATGACGATCATCCGGATACGGGTACCGGGTATCTGGCGGATGATGGACGCATCCACTATTTTGTCGGGTCTTATAATTCCTGGGCGGTGGAAACGCTTGTGGAGGATATCGCCAGACCCAATTCCATCATTTATCTGATCGAGAAGGATGAAAAGGCGGGACTCATGGCAGCAGTGATTCTCGACGAACTCGCCCGCATCTATCCCTCGTGTACAAAAGGATCATGGGATTATCCATCCGATCCGCCCAGCGGCCGGCTGAATCGCCCATGGTACCAGGTATCGCGAATTCTCGTTCAGCATATCCAGATCTACGACGCCATTTACGACCATCCCGCGATGGAGGAACCTTCCTGTGTAAAAGGCATGACAAAAAGAGAGAACATCGAGAAAAACCTGATCCTGAACGGAGCGGCGTATTGCCATGAACAGGCTTTGAAACAGGGTGGGCTTCATAATGGCCAGGCGGATTACGTTCGGGGCGTACTCGCAACCGGAGTTCTCCTCGGAATACCCGAATATGTCGAATGGGCAACGGAAGGTCCTTACGGGATAAAAAACCTCCTGGTGAATAATGTCGATCGCGACGGGCAGTATTTCGAAACCTCTGTCAGCTATGGACTTCATACCAGGAACCTGTATCTGACCTTTTCAGAACCGTTACATCATTATCGGGGGAAGGCTTACCCTGAAGGTCTCAATCTTTATGACGATCTCAAATTTCAGTCGTTTCTTCTGCTGCCTCAATCCACCTATATCTGTTTGGGGCATCTTACTCCCTTTGGAGACGATGCGCCAGCCGTAAACCGGAACACCTTCCCCTTTATCCAGAAAAATATCCTTGATTCCCGTTACGCCTCCTATCCGTGCGTAAGATCGGCAAATAAGGAAATCCGGGAAAATTACCAGGACTTGATCGATTATTTTTATTCCCTGAGTTCGGATTCGAATAGCAATCTCCAGGGAATGGAGGAATGGGCGATCTTCAACGGATTGCATTGGAGAAAAAGAGAGAATATCTCTCTGGATTCTCAAATGAACAATATCCTGAACGGTTCGTTTTTCTTCGGACAAAAGGGAATCGTTGTGATGAGAAGGGGCGTGGGTGAAAACAGGCGCTCATCCCTTATTCGTTTCGGACCCTCCCTTGTTCATGGCCATCTTGACGATCTCAACGTGAATTATTTCTCACAGGGATATGAAATGACTTATGATATCGGGTATGCGCTTGGAAGCGCCCACACGCAGGTGGGGCTGGCAAAAAATACCATCAGCCACAATACCCTGATCATCGATGAACAATCCCATGGTTATAACGATATGATGGGCGGCAGCCTGTTGAATTTCTCGGATTTTCATGATGTGACCTTTTGTGAATCCGACAGCGTCGTATATAAACCGAAAAACGTCGAGGATTTCCGGAGGTTTCATGCCCTTACGGATGATTACGCCCTCGATGTATTCAAGGCAAAAGGCGGTAAACAGCACGATCTCCCGATCCATTCCCTCACTACCAATATGGAATTTGAAAATATCGAGTTTGGCGAAGCGCGGGAAGGCAGCCTGGGCGGTCCTGAATATAACTGGGGGAATCTGCAACTCAATGACGGAGATATGAAGGGGTATCCGAACAAACCTTACTGGAATCCCCCCCCTGGGAATGGGTACGGCTTCCTGGTCAATCCCAGATTCGGCGTTCCGAAGGAAAACTGGAAGGCGACATGGATGGTAAATCCTGAACAAAAGATAAAATTCCAGGTTCTGGGCGTTACGGATGGGAGGGAGGAACTCATAACAGCCGAAGCGCCTGGATTATATCCCAGATTTCCCAGAGCCGCTTATCTGGTCAGAAGAAAAAAAGGAGAGCCCGCCTCTTCCTGTTTCGCGTCCCTTTGGCAGTCAAACTCCCGGGGAGGAAACTTCCCTGTTGATTCCATAAAGCGCCTCAATAATCCGGGCGCTCTGGAATGCGGCGTTCCATTGATTCTTCAAGTTGAAAGAAACGATGGATTTCGGGATATCTGGTTCATTGCCGATGATCCGAAAAGGGAGATATCTGAAAAGATCGAAGATAATCAGACAATATCGTTCAAAGGGAGATACGGTTTCTGCCGTTTGAAGAATAAGGAGCTCATATCCGCCTGTCTCGTTCATGGAACGTTGCTCCGGATTGGGGGATGGACAATTTCCCTGAATGAAGCGGAAAAAAGCGGCGAGATTGCCAGATCGGAAGGGGGAAGGCAATTTATTCTGAAGGATATTCTATCCGGAGAAGCGGGATATAATGGAAATCCCCTCTATATATCGAATCCGGATTATTCGAGAAATACCGTTTATACAATCGATCGGATACAGGGAAAAAATATTTTCATCGAGCAGGTGGATTCCATGCTCGGTAAGGGGATTATAAAGGAAATAAAGGATGAAAATACTTTGACCACCCTGATCCCTCATGAATACGCCAGAACCGCGTTGAGAAAATCATCGGGCTTTTTCCGGGGAAAACTGCTGAAAGTGAAAAACTCGGGAGTCGAAGCGGTAATTCAGGATTTCATCCCGGAGATTCCTTATTTCACCATCAAGGTATCCTCGACAAAGAACATGAAACCCGGCGATGAGATATGGTATCACGATGTAAAACGAGGCGATACGGCAATGGTTCAGCATTATGTCTCGATAAAAAGAATCGAAGGGGGAAAATTCAGTTTACGCGCCAACGCCGATTTAACGTTAGAGACGCCCGGCGCAAGGAAATTTTCATATACCTCTGAAAAAAAGGGGGAGATAATCCCAATCAATGGCGCCATCAAGAGGGAGAATCTTTCAAAAGAAGGCGAGACTGTCATAACGCCGCAATAGTCTGAAATCCCGGCGGGCGTAATTCCTCAACGTCTATTTTAATTGCGTATAGGCCCCTTTAATACATTGGCGCGCCCAGGCTTCGTTCCTCTTTCAACGGAACTACGCCCCGGCTTGCTGAGATTTATCCGCCATAGTTTTAACGAAGGCGGACGATTTGAATTCCGCCTGCGGCGGAACTTCCGCTTCGCTTCAGCGTAATACTCAGCCAAAGAAGACCTGTTCTCTTTTTATCTTTCCTTAAAAAACTGGCGCGCCTGAGACGATTTGAACGTCCGACACCCGGCTCCGGAGGCCGG
>JAFGFK010000055.1 GCA_016931135.1 Candidatus Sumerlaeota bacterium
TATGTTAATCGTGAAAAAGCCAGCATTCTTTCCGAAATAGTTCAAAATGGAAAAGAAATAGTATAAGATGATAAAGCGTGAAAATGACAGATTCCTTTTTTGGGGGATTGTTTTATTGCTTCTTGCGCCCGTTTGCCTGCATGCGCAACCAGACGCCGCCATGCGGGATGCAAAAGACCTTTCCGCGCCCCAGCAAAGCACGACCGGACCTGTTCCCCCTCCCGGCGTCAAGCCTAAAACGCCGGATAAAGTCGGGCTTAAAGCGAACGATAAACTTATCTCCGGCGTTCCCGGCTATCTCTGGCGCCACGGATGCGGTCCCACCTGCGTCGGCATGGTGATCGGATATTATGATTCCCACGGCTATCCAGAACTTATCCCCGGCGACGCTGCGACTCAAACTGATCAAGTCAACCAGGCGATTGCCTCGCAGGATAGCGAATCCAATCCCCGGCATTATGAGGATTACTCCCTTCCCCTGGATGATTCCACGCCAAATATACTTGAAGATAAATCCGAACCTCCTGTTGGCGACGAGCATTCAAGTAACTGCGTGGCGGATTTCATGCACACTTCCTGGAGCGTGGATAACAACCGTTACGGATGGTCATGGTCCAACATGATCGGCGCCGGCTTTGTCAGTTATGTCAATCTCGTTGCATCCGAGTATCAGCCATCCTGTGCCGATTATTATCCTGGCAATCCCATCACCTGGTCGGTTCTCACTACTCAGATCGATGCGAATATGCCTATGGTATTTCTGGTGGATACGGATGGGGATGGATACACCGATCATTTCGTCACAGCGATAGGTTATCGGGATTCCCAGGGGTTTCAGGAATACGCCTGTTTTGATACATGGAATCCTGCGGACGAGGTTCGCTGGGAACCGTTTCGCCCGATTAATGCTGGAGATACTTGGGGGATTTGGGGCGGAACGTCCTTTACGCTGTCCGCACCTCCCGTGACTCCCACTCCCTATCCATGGGCGTACCTTGTCGATTATCTCCTCGAAAGACCAGGTTCATCCGGCGATGATTTGAATGAGGACAAAAAGATCGACATAGCCGATGTGATCTTTATGATGATCAATCCATAAAAGTTTTGTATAATTTTTCTCTTATCTCCGACTCCATTTCCCCGTACCACAGATTTACGCATTTTTCACGAGCCTCATCGAAGGGAAGCGTTTGATCGCGCTTTTCCTCAACCAGCTGAAGTAGTAAATATCCCTTGTCCGTTGCGATGGGGGGACTGATTTCGCCGATTTTCAGCTTTCCCAGGTTCATATCGTAAAGAAAGGAAGATGGCTCCTGAATCCACCCCAATTCACCGCCGGAAGAAGCAGTCTTCGAAATAGAATGTTTCTTCGCGAGATAAGAGAAATCCTCCCCTTGCATAATCCTTTCCCGAAGGTCTCTCGCCATGTTGCGAACTTTTCGCCTTGCGATCCACTCCTCGCGGGTTTTCCCCCTGCTCCAGTCTTTGGAGCTGATAAGGATTTCCCTGGCTTTTCTCGTTGGGGGGAGAACGAACAGGGAGGCTTTTTCCGCATAAATTTGCCGAATCTGCCCCTCGGTTGGGATTTGTTCTTTGGCTTTTTTTCTGATGTAACCCTTGGATAAAAGATAATTCTCCAAAACCAGGATTTCCGCCTTTATCTCAGGATGCTCGATTATTCCGAGTTCTTGCATTAAAGATAACCATTTCTCGGAAGAATTGAAAATCTCTTGCAAAGTCATATTCGCCAGGTTCTCGGCAGTCATCTCGCGCAGTTTCTCGGGAGATAATTTCCTTTCCTTTGAAGGCGTGTGGGAACGAACGTAGAAAATATTCCATCCCGACGTTGTTCTGTACGGACCGACGATTGTTCCAACCGGCGTTTTCTTTATTTGGGAGGAAAAGGTTGGTCCCATGCGATCGAGATTGATTGCGCCCAGGGCGCCCCCATCAGCGCTATCAGGAGAATCGCTCCATAGCTGCGCCATATCCTGGAAATTTTCCGGGGTTAGCCGTTCCTTCAACCATAAAGCCCGTTTTTCCAGTTCAAGTTTTTCAGATATGGAGGAGGCGCCGGAATCATCGATAAAAATATAGAAGACCTCCCATTTCTCGGGAAGCGGGGAAGTCCAGGAAGGCGACAATCGGGCAATATATTCTTCTGAAACGTTCACTTTTCTGGAAAGAAATTTGTGCGCCAGTTCATATTCGATCTCCTTTTCCCTGGCGGAGATCCACGACCTTTCTTCAGGAGATAACTGGAAGCCTTCACTCTTTGCCTTTTGCGCCAGCCAGCATTCAAAGGCGAAATCCTCGAGCATTTTTGATAATTGCCGCTCTTTCGGTAGATCGGAATAGAATCTTGATTCCATCCACGGGGCGCGGCTTATTCGGTTCAATACGGGAGTGGTTAACCGATCTCTCAGATATAACCAGTCGGATTCAGATGAAAAAGAAAATGCCGGAATCAGGAGGATTCCGGCAAGTATGATACGCATTTTTTTCATTATAGTTTTACTTGAAATATTACTCGAAATACATCCAGTTCTGAGCGGCTAAGAGCGTCGGCGTTGGTACCGGCGTATCGGTAGGCGTTGGAACCGGGGGATCAGGAGGCTCGGCGCCTTGATACGCCTTGAACATATCCACATACATAGAGAGCGTTCCTGCGCCATTCATGTATTGACCGAATCCGAATCTTCCAGCAGTTACCCCGGGCGATGCTGATGTCCAGTCAACTGTTCCGGGTAATAGAAGGTCGTCAAAATAGCAATTTGCCGTTGTCCCGTTGAGCTCAATCTTCATTTTATGCCAACTGGAAGATACTGGAACAGTAAAATCTGGGGCGCTCCATATCAGACTATAGGTTCCAACCATAATTCTAATACGGGGAGCTGGGATGTCGCCACCAAAGGTATTGAAATGGGTATGTAAACGTCCATAAGATGTGGGAACACCCCCTGTCGCGCCTATTCTGTAGAAAACCAGCTGTTGATACCAGTAATCCTGGGGCGCTGCATCTGTGTTGACAACCGGTGTGTAAACATACGCCTGAATCGTATAGTTGCTGTCAGTATCTTCCCCTGTTACATGCCCGCTAGAACCGGTACCGGTGGTTGTGCATGTGGTTTTTCCAATGTATTCGTCACCCAGGGAGGAGTCACCACATGACTCCCCGGAGGCTTGTACTGATTCCAACGTGGCGCTGTTTGTCCAGAATTGTTCCCATGTCAGATCAATAGTCTCGTCATGGAAGGGCTCGATCACGGGAAATGTAGTGGCGCCCGCGTAAACCGCAGACATTAAAACAATCATCAGAATAAAAATCTTTTTCATGGTTTGTTTTTCCTCCTTGGAAATCAAATTTTCATGATATTCAACTCCCGAAAAAAAACCATCACCTCCTTATCCTTCTTAATTTATTACATATAACATTTCACATACCCGGTTTTGTTGTCAATATAAAAATATAATCTCTTCCATTATTTCCGGTATGCATACAGGTTCTACCCCATCCTGATCCCAGATTTCAGGATGTCTTGGTAACGGATTCAAGATGCGCCCGTATTTTTTCCGAATCCGCGCCGGAGGCGCATTTCCCTTTATCATCATAAGGAGGGGATAAATGCCGGGTATAAGTATAACAGTATCCTTACAAAAATGATATGGGATTGATCCCTTGTTTCATCAGGCAATCAACAATCAACAACCAACATATTTACGTCTTTTTCCCCGTCATCCCCTTGTTGCAGGAATCCACCCAGATTTTTCGACATATTCTTACTTTTGAGGGGTCGCCGCCCATCTCTTCGAAGAGAACAAGATGATTTTCCTTTTCTTTGATCCAGTCAAATGGCAAATGGTAATATCTCTGCGTGGGCTGATCCAGTCCCACAAGTTCAATCGGAACCTCGGAAGGAAACGCCTTCTGCTCCTGAGCCAGGATCAACCAGTAACGCCCCAGGCATTGCCCGTTCAGCCAGATCATGCCTTTCTGCATACCGGATAGATCGATAACAAGCGGGTCATCCCCTGATGGTCTGTCGAATTCCGTGCGCCACCAGGTAAGGGGACGATGGACTGCGTTTTTCCAGTTACTTTCCCAGTTGAAAGCAGTACCCACTTCCGAGTATAATTCATCCTTTTCTCCCGCCAGCCCGGGTTGTATGTCCCACGCCCCTTTGATTTCCACTTCGTTCCAGAGCGCCCTTCCCCAGATGCCCTTTTTCTCTTCCGCCATGTTGGCAAAGCCAATCTGCCAGTCTCCCTTGATGAGCCCCAGGGCGCAGCAGAGTATTTCCAGATGATGTTCTCCTGCATCAAGCTCCATGTCTATGGTATGCTTGAATCCTTCCCCATCTAAACTGCCCCGGTCTTCCAGAAGAGGCGCATGAGCGCTTCCCCTGTATATGTCATCTACGAAAACATGGACAACATCCGCAGCTCCTTCTATCACGATCTTTCCATTTCCCGCATGCTCCGGTGAAATCCTGAAATCGATGCTGTACCAGCAATAATCGGTTTCATCTCGCGTGTATTGGAGCTGTTCCTCAGGATGGGACGCCGTAATGCGGGATTTGTGGAGATCGCTCCATTTGTGGGGTAATGGCTCGTTACGCCAGAGCATCTCGAGCGGTTGAGTCTCCTTATGCGCCACATCCCTCCATTTGGCGCAGGAATAACTCAAATCCGCCGTGTGCATGATCACCCGCCCGTTTCCTATCATCATGACGGATTTGGCGCCCAGTATGTAATTCTGACTTTCGTAATTCACAAGGGAATCGGAAAGGGAATCATTGCACAGAAATACAAGATTCTGATCTTCATCCCGATAGATAAATGCGAATTTCTGGTTTCCGATCTGTTCGAGATAGGGATTCTCCGTGGACAAAATGATTTCTTCGTATTTCCTGAGAAAATAGTGCAGCTTGGTAAGATGGCAGTATTTTCTGGTGGGAAACCCCTCTTCATTCAGAGGGGCGTCGTAATCATAGCTGCTTGTTAAAAGGTACATGCCTTCCCGCGCGAAGTTTGTGCCCCCAAAAAAGGGATAATAATTCACCATGCTTCCGCCGCCCGCTATGAATCGCGCGGTCGAATAGGACAGATTCTCCGCGCTTCTTCTATGGCGCGGATATCCGTATATGTCATACCATCCGGTCCAGTTTTCCGTCCATAGAACCGGCTTGTCCGGGTGATATGTCGCGAAGTCTTTGATCTTATCATGGGCTTCAAAGGCATTGGTGGTTTCGATCGCTCCCGGCGCCGCGCCCGAACACATGATCAGGGGAATCCCGAGGTTCAGAGATTCCCCCAGCTCAGCGCACCACCGGATATAGGTTTCCCCATCCAAACCGTAATTCCCTTTGATCATGTCGTATTCGCTCTCCAGCTGGAAGAGGATGATGGTCCCTCCCTGGGGAGCGAAATAAGGTTTCAGGTATTCGCACAGGTAGCGCACCCAGCGCTCCATTTCGTGGAGAAATGGTTTATTGTAAGTGCGCATCCGGATTCCTGGTATGTCCCGAAGCCAGAAAGGAAAGCCCCCGTAGTTCGTTTCAGCGCAGATGTAGGGACCGATGCGGAGGATGATATAGAGCCCCTCATCCTGCGCCATCTCGCACCACCTTTTTATATCAAGCCTTCCGGTAAAGTCGTATTCCCCCTTTCGTCTTTCGTGCAGATTCCAGAAAACATAAGTCTCCACGGCGTTCAGATTGGCGTCGCGGAACATCTTCATCAGATAACGCCACATACCCGGTGTGGAGCGGGGATAATGGAAACTCCCGCTCAATAACAAAGTCCGCTTTCCATCGATCTTGATCGCCCGGTGATCATACGTTACATTTGGCATGTGTACTTGTCCTTATTTTGAAGATTCTCTATCTTCTTTTTTTCTTCTCTCAGGTTTTTGGTCGTTTGTTTTATATTCATCCCAAATTGTATTCCAGCCGGTTTTAAATTTTAAATTTCTCATTTTTCATTGTTCATGTTATCTCGACCATCGATCCTGGATCGGGGGAAATTCCGGAAACGCCGCGTGCGGTTCGCACTGGTACCAGTATCCCACTGTGGCTATATCGTCCGTCAATGGCTGGAACCTGCCATTGGGCCACCATCCCAAAGCCTGGATCGTAACCTTCAGGTCCTTTTTAAACCGGATGGGGTCCATAATATGAAAACGATAAAGTCCATGCCGTGGAACTTCCCCGGGTTCTGTACGATGGAGCGGGTAACCTTGGAACGCCGTGCAGAAAGTTCCCTTGTCGAAACACCACGCCCCGCCGAAATAGTCCTCCGTTCCTGTTCCGCAAATCGTGGGAAATTTCTTGTCCCCATCGATGTAAAACTTGATCTCTCCCTCGCCCCACCAACCGTTGGATAGTTGCGTCCAGGCGGCAAAGGTTCCTACATAATGCCCCTTTCCCTTGATCCCTTCCAGAATGACATGTTCCGGATATTCCCGCGTTGTCATAGACCTTCTCCATTGGGCGTGAAAGTAACCCGTATCTTCCGGAACTTCCATCAGGGCATAAGTGATCTGGTAAAAAAATCCGCCAATTTGTTCCCATCTCTGGTTTTCTATGGTAATCTTTGCGCTTTTTCTGAACGGCATGGGGAAATAGCAGTTGAATCCGCCATTGGGATTCACGGTAATCAAAAGGGAATCTACATTATATCTCAACGCGTGCCCATTGCAGAAAAAATCCCCAAGAGGGGTCTCTATGGATGGCGTCTTTTCATTGTCCCAGTAAAATCTTATGATTGCGTCTCTGTAGAGCCTCGGATCGCATGTGATCCATATATGCTGAATCACGCCGGAACCCTTGATATCCGCAAGCGTTGTTGTGGATTGCGCCGGAAGATCGATGCATGGCATGCATTTCCATCCCTGACCCAGGCTTGCCGCTGCGTGGTTTTCCTTTGGGGGAGTGACTTTTGCCCCGCCGCCCTTTTCCCCGTTCGGATTTTCCGCTGATATGGATCGCGTCTCGGCGTCCGAAAGCAAAGGCAATCCTCCCAATCCTGTTTGAAGTATGGATAATCCCTTCATAAAAATCTCCTTTAATTCCCAAAATGGCGTGTCCCATCAGAAGAAAAAGATAATCTCTGATGAACAAAACCATTTCATGCAGCTGCCGGCGAGTTATTGTCAAGAAAGATGCGCTTAGAAAACAGTTGCAAAAGCATTTCACCGGCAGGTATTTTCATGAAAATCTGTAGTTTTTTACTGCACGAAATGAAAATGTCTCCGGGACTCATTCCTTGAATGTCAGCATTAATCCTACTGTAGAGGTGCGTTATAAGATAGGAAGGTATCTCCTGACTTTTGTATTGCGCAAAAGCCTTTCCATAGGATATGTCTCTTCCAGTTTTTACCTGAATCCTGTTTGGATTAAGAATCCATCCTTGAAATTATACAAACAATTATCCCGGGCGTTGGGCATGAGCTAAATAGAATAGTTCAATTTGATTCTTATCCGGAGGCGCTGTCATGAAAAACCAGGACCCCTGGGGAAAATTCCAGGCCGATCATGAGGAACTTTATGAAGAGGGGACGTTTGGTAAAATACTCATTACCGTGATTCTAATACTTGCAGGAGCTGGAATCGGGGCGCTGATCGGCGTTTTTCTGTATCCGGGACCCCGTTACCACAGGATTCAGCAAATGATGGAAGACACCAGTGAAAAAATTATTTTTAGGATGATTATCGGCGCTATCATCGGAGGACTTTCCGCCGGCGCATTCGCCTGGAAAACCCTGCGATCCAGGAAAGATTGATTCACGCCTTCCCGGTAATATTGTCAAGGCGCGTCCTGTCCGGTTTGATCCTGTCAGGTCTGAATATCAGGCAATACCATATCCAACTGATTCCCCATAATACAACATAATATCGTGTGTGATGACTCCAGTCTTTCAAACTTATGTTAACGAGATACGAGGGAAAAGTGAGCCAGAATATCCGCTTGTCTTTTTTAAAAAGAAATATCAGTCCGATTACAAACCAGGAATGATATAATATGTAGTAATGGAAATGACAATAAAAGAGATCATGTGGATCATTCCATTGTCTGATTATCATTTTGACGAGGTCTGTGTAAGGCAAAGTCAGGGCGCCAGTGGGGTAGTATTTTTTCGAGCCGGTGAAAAAGGCGAAGAAATCTCCCGAAATCAGATAAAAATATCCGAATACAAGAAGAAGCGTTAAAGGGGAGAGAACATACCAGAATGCCCGTTTGTCCCGTTTCCCCAGAAGGTAGACGAATGCCCCGAACGCCACAAAACATCCGGGAAGGCGCGTCAGAGTCGCAAAAGCCAGAAGAATCGCCGCCTTGATATGATCCTCGCGAATCATGAAATAATATGAGAAAATCACAAACAGAAGAAACAGGGATTCGCTTCCCTGGATGCTCACAAGAATTTCCATAGGGGGGAGGTGGTTGGAAAAAAAAACAAATAAAGACTGGGGCGAACGCAATACCATGAAAAATATTACCCCTCCCAGCGCCGCCCCTTCCTTTATGAAATGACGGCGATAGATGGAATGCAAAACCAGCAGACTCAAAAATGATGAGAGAACCGATACCGCCATCAGGGAAGGCGCTTTTCCCGTTAGAGGAGACGCAATCCTGCACGCCAGCGGATAAAGCGGCATCTGCCTGTATTCCGATATGGGAAGAGGCTTGTATCCATGGAGCATGATATCATAGAATGTTTTTCCATCATCCCAGGAATTGTATAGAAGCATCCTTTCCAATGGATTGTCCGGGTGGTTCATTTGGTAGGCGGTATATAAACGATAAAACGCAGACCCGTAGAAAAAAAGGAACACTACGAAAATAACCGATTTGGGGCGCGCGGCGCAGAATTGAAAAAACCTTGAATCTGTTAATCTTTTTCTCATCTTGCCCTCAAAATCATGAAAACGTTAAATAGTAAATAGAACTAAAAACCATCCGAGTGATTTGTCAAGCTTCGTGCGAAAAGGAAAAATGATGCGCGCCCTGTTTAAAGAATTCCCCTCTTTTCTTGTTGCATGATTCCTCGGCGTCGTGCCAAAAATAGTCGTTTTTTTTAAATGTTACGAAATAAGCGATACTCGGCGTATTCATTTTATGAAGCATATCACCAAATACAATCTGGCGTACCTGGTCTCCATCCTGGTTTTATTCGGATTATCGGTTGTCACCGGCGCTTATTTTAAAAAACCGGCAATACCGGTTCTGGGATTGAGCGTTTTATTGCTATTTCCTGGAGCCATCCAGAGATTCTACTGGCATGAATTTTTTCTGGGAAGACGCCTCATACTCCTTGGAAAATTGCATGAGGCGAAGGAGCATTTCGATAAATTCCTCGATCAGCTTCAAACCTATCCCTGGTTAAAAAAATTGATCCATCTTCGATGGACCGCTTATACCGGCAGCATCGAAGCCATGGCGTGGAGCAACCTGGGCATGATCCATATCAACAGGGGGGAAATCGATTCTGCGGAAACCGCCTTTTTAAAGGCGTCCGGCGTCGATCCGGATTATCCTGTTCCCTTTTTCAATCTCTCCCTTATCGCCCTTCTGAAAGACAACCAGGACGATGCGCGCCGTCTCTGGCAAAAGGCGCGTGACCTCGGTTATAGAAAAGGGAATTTCGAGCAGATGCTGGAACTGGCGAAAAACGTCAAAAGAACTATCTCGGAAAGGACATAACCGTACCCGATTACGGAAGCCTTCCATGATTGATGAACAAGAAAAAACAAACCGGGCGAGGGACGCCTGCGATTATTCGATCCCCAATCTGCGGATTCAACTCGTCGATCCTCCGGAACCCTTTGCCATGATCATAAAAAGCGCCCAAAAACAGGATTGGACGCCTTTCCATCCAAGCCCTTACCTTGTCAAAGAAAAAAAGGAAACCGTCATTCTTTATCAGGGCTCTTATTACCGGCTTTTAGAGGCAAAAGAAACTCCCACGGGATGGATCTACCGGTTGAATCCCCTGCCCCAAGGCGAAATACCCTTCAATATTGTCCCACTGGATATTGATCAATGGGCAAGGGGAGTGATTGACAGGGATGACACGGAGAGATTGAAACAAAAGACGCGCAAGGCATGGTTGTATGAGGGATTCATCGGATGGCTTCCGGGAAAAATCCAGCAGGAGCTTGCCGAACGCTGGGAATTCAATCCCGAGGACGCCAGCAAGAAAAACGCCATATTCCAGGCCGCGATTTTTTTTATATTTACGATGGCGACCCTGGGATCCAAATTTGCCATTTTAATGGCATGGTTCAGTCTCTGGGGCATGCTGCGCTGGTTTCACGTATATATTTCCGAAACCGGCTGCGGATTTTTCACGCTGGAAATCATATTTCATCTGGTTACGGAAAATCGCGTAGCCAAAAAATAAAAAATGAAACTGGTTGAATCTTCCCGCCCCGCCTCGCTTCAAAATAATTTTTTCGTTTTTTATGACCTCAGGGAAAGGTTGATTTTTCGGACTTCTCCCTTTTTCAAAAATCCCTCGACCATTCAATCCCTCTGAAAAAGATTGACACATCAAATCAGCGGGATTATTGTTGAAGTTACAATCGGATATGACCGATATAAATTTTAGAGAGGCGTTTTTGTGAAAGGTAGTGGAAATGGCAATAAAAAAAAACGCCCTTTTTTCCAGATCGCAGAATGAAAGCGAATACGATTCTTTTCATGATCTCGGGAAAATAGGGAAGAGGCTCAGGGATGCCAGCCCTGATATTCTCCGGATTCTGCGGCAATCCCGGAAATTAGACGCTGCGCGAAATAATATCTACGATTTTCTCGATGCCAGGGAACGTTTTCTCCTGAAAGGCGAACATGGAATTCCCCCCCTTGAACGGTGCGTCATTCATGATTGTATCAACGCCTTCCGGAGTATCATTGCCCCCCTGCATGAGAAAGTCGCGGGTTTTTCCGCACTGGAAAACCTCTGGAAGTTTGCCCGCGCTGAACCGGACGCATACCCGGCAAATGTCTCCCCGGGATTCTTGATGGAATTTTATCATATCTTCTCCGGAATTTCCGGGAAAGCGGATATATACCCGGAATACAGGAAGAACGGTCAGGTGAAACCCGAGTTTCTGAAATTTCATGGAAGACGCGCTGCCCGGATTCGCATGAATGTCCTCGATCAGATGGCGGAAGAAATCGATGGTTATTTTGAAAGATACCCCGGCGGAATGGAAAAAGATATCCTCCTGAAACGCCGGCAGAATCGAAAAAGGATTCTCCGCTATTTTAAAGCCAGCCTCAAGGATTGGAATAATTACTTTTGGCAGCTCAAAAATGTCATCTGCGATCATAGAACCCTCACAGACCTGATTCAATTGTCCGAAGAGGAAGTGACAGCCCTCTCCAGGGCGGAAAAGGCAAAGATCCCATGGGGGATCACTCCCTACTATCTCAGCCTCATGGACTACGACCGTTCCCAGGAATACGACCATGCCGTTCGCGCTCAGGTCATCCCTGTTCCACAGTATATCGATTGCATGATAGAAAATCTCAAGAAAGGCAAGATCGCGCTGGATTTTATGGGAGAACAGGATACCTCCCCTGAAGCCTTGATTACCAGGCGTTATCCCAAAATTGCCATCATCAAGCCTTTCAATACGTGCCCCCAGATATGCGTTTATTGTCAACGGAACTGGGAGATCGAAGCGGTACATGATCCTAAAGCCATGGCGCCATGGGAAACCATCTACAAAGCCTTGAGCTGGTTTGATGAACATCCCGGCATTCAGGACGTCCTGATCACAGGAGGTGACCCGTGCATGATGCGGGATCGGCAAATAGAGAGAATTCTTTCCATACTTTCAAAAAAAAGCCATATTTACCGCATCCGGATTGGAACCAGAACCCCTGTCACCATCCCCATGCGATGGACGGATTCCCTGATTCGCATCCTTTTGAAATATCATGATCCCGGGCGACGTGAGATTGCCATCGTGACTCACTACGAGCATTCCAGCGAAATCACGCCGGAATCCCTCCAGGCGATTCGTAAAGTCCGCAAAGCCGGCATGAATGTTTATAACCAGGAAGTCTTCACCGTTGAAAATTCCCGGCGTTTCGAGAGTTCCAGGCTCCGCCGCGATCTGCGGCTCATCGGCGTCGCGCCTTATTATACCTTCAATATGAAAGGTAAAGACGAAACACGGCACATGATGGCGCCGATTGCGCGTCTCCTCCAGGAACGCAAGGAAGAGGCGAGACTCCTTCCGGGTCTGGATCGCACCGATGAGCCTGTTTTCAATGTTCCTCGCCTCGGGAAAAATCACCTCCGGGCATGGCAGGATCATATCCTTGTCATGATCATGCCCGATGGCTCGCGCATGTATGAATTGCATCCCTGGGAAAAAAATATCTCCCTTATGCCACCCTATTATTATACCGATGTCCCCATCTATGATTATCTGAAAAATCTTGCGGAAAGGGGAGAGGACATCCGGGATTACAAGACCATCTGGTATTATTTCTGAATTCCGATCATCCTGCATTCCTGGTAACGGCGTCAAGAAGCGCGCGCATTTCTTATTCTGTCATCATCGTTATTGACAGAACGATTCAAGATGTGTTTGAAAGATATTCTTACTTACTTCGATGAGGAAACAAACGATAATATTGCGAATTCGTCGCAAAATTTTTTCGGGGATGAAATTATGGATCAGAACGTCAATTTAAAACAGGTTGTTCTTTCTCTCAAAAAAGACAAAAAGGCCGCAGCCGTAACGGAAGATATTCTCTGGTATGCCGTGCGCGGGGCTTTGAATCCCTCTACCCTCATCAATAACCTCTCGGAGGCGTTGCGCCTTTCCTCCTCCGAAACGGAAAATCTGCTCATCGAATACGGCATGGGCGATCTTGTCATGCAGGCAAGATTGAAAAAAAATGGATCGTCCGAGCCATCCCGCGCGAAAGACTCCATCCGCATACTCGATCATAAAATTCAATCCCCCTTCCCCGAACTTTTTTCCGTTGAATTCACGCCCCCGCTCGATGCGCCTCTTCCCATTTCCCCAGAACAAAAGAACGCCATCAATGACCTTGTTCAAAACTTGCTCCGATCCATGGATAAAGACCCTTTTCTCCAATTATACAGATCCGATGTAAACCGATACCTCGATAAATTCTCGAATACAGACGCACCGAAGATAAATCAATATATCGAGGAATGTTTCGGCAAGCAGGGACCCCGCTATCTGATCAACTGCGGAATCGGCGCAAATGAGCAGTTCAATCACTTTATGGCTTATTTGCACAACCAGAAACAGGATAAGAAATGCCGTTGGATCATCATCAACTCCCCAAGGCAACTCCTCGATCTTCCCCCGGACGTCTGTGTGGAAAATTCCCTTTTCATGGAATACTCCCGCAGCGGCATAACCGAGGAAACCATCAAAATCCATGAATACACCCCCCGCTCAGCGCGACGCATTGTTTACGCCAATGGCGGACCGCTCAAAAAACTCGGCGAAAGGGATGGAAATCTTGTTTTGAGCCTTCCGGATGAGGTCTCCGGGCGGTTTGGCAGGAATAAAACTCCCGCCCTCCTTGCTCCCATGTATGTCTCCGGCGGTGAAGTAAGAAGTTTCTGGAATAATATCGACGACGCCACGCAAAAATTCGATCTCACCAAACGCGACAATCTCCCCTTTCAAATGGCGAAATTCATTTATATTCATCAAACGCTCAGGAACATCAATCATATCTATCTTGGCTGCAATGACGAACCGCTCCTCATGATCGCCGATGAACTGACCCAATTCTGGAATGAAGGCGTCAATAAAGGCGCCAATGATATCCTGATGTCACGCTACCTCGGCCTTCCCAGGGATTCCCATACCAATATCGAAGGCATTCTTGCCAATTACCCTTCCAAAATGGGTTTCTTTCTCTTCTCGGATGATAT
Source organism: Candidatus Sumerlaeota bacterium (assembly GCA_016931135.1). Classification (GTDB taxonomy): domain Bacteria; phylum Sumerlaeota; class Sumerlaeia; order MWCT01; family MWCT01; genus JAFGFK01. Next base: position 13,940 of record JAFGFK010000055.1, read on the forward strand.
TGTCCCCGAAAAAATTCATCCCGTCATTTCCCTGGAAATCGATCCCATCAATCCCGAACATAAAGGCATCATGTTTGGAGATGAGGAAATCGTCCTGGCTGAAGCGAACCATCAGAGATTCCGCGAACTGATGCCGTGTATTAAAGTCACCCTGCACGGCAATCTCAATGAAAAACACGCTGCCGTTGTCAGCCAGTTATGGGCGGATATGACATTCTGTTATTCGCGATTGAAAGATATCGATCCCGGTTCCAATCCGGAGGTGAAGGCGGTGCGCGACCGCGCCGCCAGACTTTTATCCGAATACGCCGGAAAACGCGCCAGATAGGGCGCGCATCAGTTTTCCGGGTGAGTGGTTGGGCTATGGGGCCAATCCCTATAAAAATCCGGGTATTTTACGGAAATATTATACTGAAAAATATATACGGCGCTTCCCATCATAACAGATATCCTTATTGTTATGATGGATTTTTATACAGAATGACCCCGCCAGATAAGAGAACGCGTTCATGGATCGATAATATCTGCAAAAAGATAAAATGTTACGATTTCTTTCTGTTTCCTTCCTGGCGTAACTCCTTTAATGCAGGGCAGGTTTTGATACTATCCAGATTCTCCCAGGAAAAGGGAAAACTCCGGCATTGCTCGGGCTTTACGGGTTGGATGACGCATTGATTGCCCTCCAGGAAAATGCAATCCTTGTTCGGCTTTTCCTGAAGCCAGTATCCCTTGAAAAAAGCGGCTCGCGTCCATTTCTCCTTGAATTCCTCCACGCTTACGCCCAGGTAATCCGCTATACGGGAGATTTCCTCCTCCGTTACGTTCACGACGCCTTCCCCACTACAGCATTCCCCGCATTGCTGGCAATGGAAATTTTCGAGGGATATCTTGTCCAATACTGGCGCGCTCCTCTATACTACAAAATCATTCGCATCGGGTTATCAGGATTCCTTTTTCTCCACGATTCTCCAAAGAGGGTCCTGCTCGGGAAATCCGATGCATATCGCCAGGTGGTTGTTGGTGAGACCATCAACGCATCGCCCGAATGCGCATACCAGGCGCGTTATCAGATAAAGAGTTGTCGCAACATGCGAGTCTTCATCATTATATCCCCCGAATTCCCGGTAGATGGCGGCAAATTCCCCGAGGGTCATGGCTTCTACTTCACTTTCCCATTCCGACGCCCAGTCGTCGTCTTCTTCACTTTCCGGATAATATTCCGGGCAGATGAGAAATCTCCCCTTCCAATTGTTCTCGATGTCATATTCAAACCAGATTGCCTGGGCGGATGACGTTTCCCCTATGTCAACGGCTTCCAGCAGTTTTTCATAAAGCGATTTCTGGTAATCTCTCAGATTGATGTGCGTTATCCGATTCGTCACCTTTTCCCCCGCGCATTTCAGGGCAAGCTCCCGGTATTTCGACTCAACGACATCCCAATCGTTCTCGTTCAAATCCTCATATATCTGATCCAGATAATCATAAATATTCATGACCATGAATCTCCGTATTGTAACATATCAATTTTTTGTTTATCCATGTTTTGGCAATAGGCAAGCACAAAATGAAAGAAGTTACGATTTTTTTATTCCTTTCCTACTCAAATTAGAACATTGACGACGCCTTTTTTATTTCTTATCCCATACATGATTGTTTGTCAGAATGTATCAAAATATGAACGCATCTTTACCCCGTTACCGGGAATGCGGGAGGAGAGAAAATATGACTCTCAAAGGCATTATGTTCGATCTGGATGGCACGCTCGCAGAAACTTTGCCTGTTTGTCTCACGGCGCTACGCCGTACTTTCCTCGCATATTTCGGCGATGAATGGTCTGATGAACGGCTCTTATCCTGTTTTGGACCTACGGAAGAAGGAGTCGTCAAAAAACTTTTGCCGGATAAATTTCTGGAATGCCTTGAGTTGTATTATGATGAATATATCAGGACGCATGATCTTTGCCTCAAGCCTTTTCCCGGCATGAAAGATGCCCTCGATCTCCTGAAACAAGATAATATTCTCATGGCGATTGTTACCGCTAAAGGCGCTAAAACCGCTCAAATCTCCCTCGAAAGATTGTCTCTTTCCTCCTATTTCCCCATTGTGGAGCCGGGATTCGAAGACGCCAGCAATAAACCGGCGTCCATAAGTAAGGTGTTGGATGTCTGGGGCGTGGATGCAGGGAAGATCGCCTACCTGGGGGATCGCCGTTCCGACATCCGCGCTGCAAGGGAAACCGGGCTCATCCCCCTTGCCGCCGCCTGGTCAAAATACGCAGATGTCAATCTGCTGAAAAACGAAAATCCTGACGCCGTCTTTTCAACCGTTCAGGAATTTATTGCCTGGATTGGATCAGTCGGATGATTTTACGTGAATTTTTTTTCGGAAGTTTCAGGATGATCATTCCCGAATCATGACCAAGAGCATCTTGAACGCCTCGATGGCTTTCAATGCGTGGGGTTCGTTCGCGGGCATGATGATCGCTTCCCCCCCCTTCACGATTTGAGGTTTTCCCGAAAGCGTGATCTCAGCCTTTCCATCAAGGATATATACAAAGGCGTCAAACGGCGCGGTATGCTCGCTCAAGCCCTGATCCTTGTCGAATGCAAAAAGTGTGAGGGTTCCGGTCTTTTTCTGAATGATCTCGCGGCTTACCACCACCCCTTTCTGATACTGCGCCAGATTCCCCAGTTCCTCCGCTTCTCCATAAATAGTTTCCATCATAACCCCCCTTCCTTATTTGATTTTTTCTTTCTTTTTTTCGGATTTCTCCTCTTTTGGTTTCGATTCCGTTTTGGTTTTGGTTTCTTCCTTTACTTTATTCGCCTTCGGTTCCACACGCGCAAAATACGTAAACTCCCCGTTGATCCCTCCATCGGAACCAAGGGTTTCCACCCTTTCATGGATGCCGTTCGTGCCCGGCTGAGTTGACCAGTATCGAATTCCGGAAATTCTCCCCGCAGCGTTTCTCTCCCAGTCAATAAAGATCACGCTATGCCCCGAGGGTGATTTCTTCCCTTCTGGAACAGTGCGCCAGATCTGGATGAAGTCTCCGGGAATCGCCTCATCCGGTTCTATGGTTTTCCCGAGCCCGAATTCCTCCAGCGCCGCCGAAGGACCCGGCCCATTCAATTTTTCCACAAACCAGAGCTTTTTGAAACGCGCCCATTGATCCGGAGATACGACCGAAGCCTTTTCCCCTCCCCTTTTTTCGAGCCATTTTTTGTATGATTTGAGGAACGCCTCAAGCGTCAAACCGCAGCAGTACGTTCGCTTCTTTTCTTCTCCCTTCATCACCTGTTTCCCTTCGAAAAAAACGTCCTCCGTTCCTCCGTCATAATTCCCCTCTCCCTCCTTGGGCCACCAGTAACCATGCGTGCCATCTACAGGGTATTGTTTGATCGTTTCCAGAACGATCTGATTGAATTCCGGAATTTTTTTGCCCTCCCATTTGCTGGATGCCTTGTCTTTTCCCTGCGTCGAATCCACCATAAAAAATGTAAGAATCATGACAGTTAAAATTCCCATTTTCATTCTTCTCCTCCTGTGGAAAAATTATAATTTCATGCCATGTGAATCTCGCAATCTTCCGCAACCCCGCCCAGGATCGTGTAAGTTGTCGGCGCGGTTTGCAGAATCGATCCCGGTACCAGCGTATTCACAGGACCATGCGCCACAAGCCGCGCAATGAATCGCTGCCAGGATACGCCCCCCCCTATGTATCCATCCAGCCAGAAACTGCGGTATTTCGCCCCCAGGATTTCCGCAGGTCCGATCGTCGCAGCCTTCGGCGGCACCCACGACCAGTCGCCGCTGAAGGAATGCAGCGCGTTCTGCATGATAGTCATGGGATGAAGCTCCACAATGCGGGGCCCGGCTTTCTTGTATTCCTCCAAACTTTTGAATTCCAATCCCAGGTGCGCCTCCCAGAAGGCAATATGCCCGCACCAGCCGATCCCGCCGTAACATACGTCCGCTCCACCGGCGTCTTCTATCATCTTTCCATAATCCCCTATGTTTCCGGAGGATGGAAAATGAATGTGGTTCTCGGGAGGTCTCAGCTTTTTATCGATCCTGTTGAAAAAATTCTCCATCATGGCGGTATGAAACGAACCAGCCCAATCCAGAGGCGCTGTGTTCCCGTTCTCATCCGCGTATTCATCCATGTTGAAGGAATAAAGGCGTTTGCACGGGATTTTCATGGAATTGATCATCCGCGCGGCAAAGGCGTACTGCGGCATGGGTCCTACAGGAAATATGCACACGATTTTCCTCCCCGCTTCCAAAGCGTCCCGAATTCGATTCACCATATCGAGCGCATATTCAAAATAAAATTCCGCCGGATCCTCGATCACGCGGATTTTGAAATTGGGATTCCGGTGTTTTGCGATATCCTCTTTCCTGATCTTTCGCACCCGTTCGCATACCTTGACATCCCGGAAGGGAATGAACGAAGATAAATTGTACTTGAAGCCTTTCATTCCGGTTTCCCCCTTTGAGCGTTATGGCAGAATCCGTTTCGGATATATCCTTCCCCAGGCATGATACATCTGAAATCCCTCTGCATACTTTACCCCGCACTGCATCCCGCGAAATGCGGATAATTTTTTCATGAGTTCTATATAGTCGATCACATGATGCTCCTGAAGCCACCTGCGCTGGGATTCATGACATAAAAGCATTTTCTTCTTGAGTTCCATTTCATCCGAGATGTCCACATATTCCGAGGGAAGAAAATCGATTCCCGCAAGGCAATCCATGAAAAATATCGGATACGAAACCGGATGCGCTTCATATTCACAATTATAATGAGGCAGGGATGCCGGATACGAGGCGTCGATCATGACTTGCGCCGTGTTCCGGTGATCCGACTGGTAATCCCGGAGGGAATGCGTGATCAGAACATCCGGTTTGAAGCGCCGGATCAAATTGACGCCGGTTTTGATAGACGCTTCGTTCACATACAGTTCCAGATCCGGGAATTCGCCGTGGAATATCTCCGCGCCCAGAAGTTCCGCCGATTGTTCCGCCTCCCTTTTCCGGATTTCCTTCAATTCCCCCGAAGGAATGGTCGTGTGCCCTTTTCCCCCATCGCACAGATGCGCGAGAAATATCTCATGCCCCTGTTTTTTGTATTTATAAAGCGTTCCGGCGCATAATATCTCGATATCATCCGGATGCGCTGCAACCGCAAGAATACGCATAATCTTGATTCTCCCTGATTCAATGTTACAAGATAAGAATCTACAAATTCATCTATGGAAAGGCAAGTCAAAAAAGTTTAAGGAAGAAAGACAGGGCGCATCTTGACTGCATTCCGGGAATGCGGGATGACGCCCGAAGGATCACTCCCTATAAAAATCCATCAAAATGATCAGGTTAACTGTTATGATGGGAAACGCTGTATATATTGTTAAGAGGAGAAAAATATCAATTTCGAGGTTTTTAAAGAGTGTTTCAAATTCCTGAAAAATATTTAAACTGTATTGTCATCCTTTCCTCCCCCCCAGCGTCTATATAATCAGATGAAACAGCGAAACGGGCGTAACCAAGAGAAAAAATCGGTTTTTTATGAAATTTTTTATTGACAAAAGCGACTATATTGTAACAATGCCTTCTGTTTTCAATAAAATCATAACGGAATAAAAGTTATGGCAACGCCGTTGCAACGTTTCAAATCACGAACAAATCCCACAATATTCCCGCTCGATTCTTGCATGATTCTTGCTCACTCACTCACTCACTCACTCACTCACTCACTCACTCACTCACTCACTCAAAAATCTCTTTAATATCTTCCCTGAAAAATTCATTCCCGCTCTTTACCGGAGGAAAAGTATGATGAATTCAAGATACTTCCGTATCTGTTTCCCGATTGTTGCCGCGATCCTGTTTTTTGCCGTTTTTTCCCCCAATGTTTCATTAGCGCAGGATGATCCCCATATTTACGCCTTGCAGGTTTTCTCCTCAAAGGAATTGCCCCAGGCGGAATCCTTCGCAAATGAGTTGAAACAAAAGGGATACGCTCCGGTAACGATCTTTCCCAAGGGGGAGTTGAATGCGGTCTGCATCGGTATGTTTCCCAATTATGCCGATGCGGTATATTACAAGGAAAAACTGAGGTCCGGCGCATTTCCCGACGCCTTCATCCTTACGCGCAACGCCTCGGAAATCTCCGGCGTCCCCTCCCTTTTATCCCAGAATCTTAAAACCGATGAGGCGTTCCAGGGCGCGATAAGAAATTCTTCCGCCATCCCCCTGAAAGGACGCAAAACCGCATCCGTCATCTCCCAGGCTCAGGCGACTCCCTTGCCGCCTTCCCTTCCGGATGCGATCCGGAACGCCGGTAACGCCACTCTTTCCGAAGATGATTTATTGAAAAAAGCCTCAGCCCTTTTCAGCGAGGCGAATTATGAAGACGCCGTAAAGGCGTACCAGGATTTTGTTTCCCAATTTCCCATAAGCGGGCGCATTTCCGAGGCGCGGCTCGGTATCGGCAATACCCTCCTTAAACAGGACAAAATCCCGGAAGCCAAAACAGCGTTCCAGAACCTTATCCAGAACCAGCCGCAATCCAATCAGGCGGGCGAGGCGACTCTTCGCCTTGCCTATCTGAAAATCCGGGAAAAGGACGATGCCGGCGCGATTGTCATGTTTCAGAATATTACGTCGGGAATAGTCAAAGCGGATGTTTCGGTAAAATCCGAGGCGCAGATGCGGCTCGATAACTTCGCCAGAAGGGAACTGATCAAAACCGATCCCGCATTCGGACTCCTTCACCAGGGATACGCCAAACTTGCCGCCTCGGAAAATGAAAACGCCACGCAA
>JAFGFK010000470.1 GCA_016931135.1 Candidatus Sumerlaeota bacterium
CATAAAGATATAAACCTCCCTTTTTTCATATCATATTTTATATGTCCGTTATCATAAGGAAAAATATGGAAATGGCAACAAGTTTTTCATGGGATGTGAACCCGGATTTTCCATTTTAAACCGCTAAATAATTAAAAAACACTTGATCAGGTTTAAAAATAGTATCATATTCAACTCATAATAAAGGTCTGAATAAGGAGCTGAATTATGAGAAAATTTTCCGTGGCTAATGATATTATCCCCATCGGGGAATTTAAAACGCGTCTTTCCAAGTGGTTCAGGGATGTTAAAGAAACAGGGCAGCCTCTTATTATTACCCAAAACGGAAAACCCGCCGCCATCCTTGTGTCTCCTTCCGAATATGATGAATTATCATATAATAAAGCTTTTTTGGATTCCATAACCAGGGGAATTTCTGACGCTGAAACAGGCAATGTATTCAGCTCTAAGGAACTCAGAGATGAGCTGAAAAGAAGAAGAAAACAAGGTTGATTTTATATGAAAGTAATATGGACTCGGGAATCTCTTGAACAATTAACGGAAATTGAAAGATACATAGCAAGTGACAACCCCATTAAAGCTCGGGAATTCGTCGAATACATTATCCGGAAAGGTGAGGATCTCTCTCGAAATCCATGTATTGGAAGGATTGTACCCGAAATCTCAAAACGAAACATAAGGGAGAGGATTATTAAAAACTATCGCCTCGCGTATCGTCTCTATAAGGATAAGCTTGAGATCTTGACGGTTTTTGAAGGACATCGTTTGTTGAGGATGGATGAAATCAAGGGTTCCAAGAATAAATGACCCCCTTAACCGGTTTTTTCGGGATTTTCACCCTTTTCCTTTTCTCTTTGTTTCAGGCGGTCGATCATGTAATTCAGATCATCCGCCAGCTCCTTTAATTCATCCTTTCTGCGAAGCCGGATCACGGGGATATTGTAATCTCCCTTGGCAACGGATTGCGCTGCGCTGCGGAATTTATGAACCGGTCCTGCTATCCGGTGCGTCAACCGGAAGGCAAACCATGCCAGAAATGTCAAAAGCAGCCAGAAGGTTATAACAATGATAACGGGACAGGGACGAAAGCCCGTGCTTTGATATACCGATTCATCCATAGGCGATAATACGCCGGTTTGGCAGATATTGAATACATAACCGATTACGCCAAAGGCGACGGTTGCCAACACGGCGATCGAGATGAGGAAAATCCATCCCACAATACGCAATTGGGTTCGACTATTCACCAGATAACGACGCCTGCGGTTTCCCCTTTCTGATGTTTGCGTTTTCATATCCTCTCCTTTCCTTTTCTTTAAAGCGCCTCACTTTAAACTTTCCGTCTTCGTCACGCCGATGGCGTGACTACGACGCGACACGTCCGTCTTTTTTTTCTTCTTCTACGACGCGACAGGTCAAACTTCAAACTTTTTTTTTATACCTCACTTTAAACTTTAAACTTCTCACTTTAAACTTTAAATCAGTAGTTCTTCTGCAACGCAATTTTGAAGACCGATCCCACATTTCCTTTATCCAGTTCAAAGCCATCCATGATTTTGTGGTTATAATATATATGGGGCGTGCCATTTGCAGAAAATCCTCCCTGGGCGATTACAGAACCATAGATGCCGGCATTGCCCCCCAGATTCAGATTTCCCGCGCTGTATAGAACGCCATCCAGGTAAATCCCGGAGAGATCAATAGTAGAGCCGTCGGGCTTCTCGGCTCCTGTGAGAAGGGGAGGAACGCCGGAACCTGTCTGCTCGAAATTCGCGCCGATCCAGAAAATCCCCTTCAATCCCGTACTGACTCCGGAACTCTTGATCGTGGCAAGGTTCGATCCATCCGCAGCGGGCGGATTGCCATCGATGGTATCGATGAAGACAAGATCATAAGGGGCGTTCGACCGATCGGTGATCTCGAATTCCCCGGTGAAATCAACCTTGTGAGCTGTATCCTCTATTCCTTCCTTGTAAATATTCCCGGAGGCGTCTGTGGAATAATACCGCCCGTGAGAAATGGCAAACTGTTTCAAAACATCATACAGGGAGGAAAAATCGGGCCATTCCAAGACGCCATCGGGAATGAATTGCTGAAAGGCGTCCGCATAATTTCCGCTTGCCGGAACGGCTCCTGGATACATCCGGCTGTCTTCCTGGTAGATATCCTTTCCCTCCCCGCTCTTCCATGTTGGGGGAAAAATGATATTGCCTTCTGTACGGTACTTTGCCCAGGGATCATGATCCGGGCTGGTATTATCCAAGTGAGAGGCATGGCTCTTTTCCATCATGTTCAGATCAGATTTCGCCCATGTTTCTCCCCATCGGATCACCGGGTTACCCACAAGCGCTGCATTACCCATGCTGATCAATCCAGCAGGAATTTTGATAATGATGGTTTCCACAGGATTCGGCTGAATATAGGCGAGGATGTTTCTATGCGAACCTGAAGGGGTGTTTCCCTCGCTCTGAACCTTGAACAGGCAGGGAACGGGATCGTTGTCAGGATCAGGGGGAATCAGGGTGATCTTCTTTATATCGGATACGTCATAGTTGTATTTCGAGATGAATTTTCCGTATTTATCGCTCGAGAGAACCACCTCGCTTCCTCCTGCCATGACTGCGGAAAGGTTGGGAAATTCGCCTGTATCCGGATCGCGATAAAAAAGACTCTCTGTACCGAGATCGTCGTATTCTGCCGGAAAATTTCCCCAGTGCAATACCTGTGCAACGCCCCCGGAAGCGGCATAATGAGCCCGGTTGATATCTCTGCGCCTTAGATTGGTTTTCTGATGATCCAGAAGCGTTCGGGAAGCCCAGAGCGCGGCAATGCCCATCAGAAGGCACAGAAAAAACGATACCACTAAAATCGAACCGCGTTTTGTTCCCCAATCCGATCCTGTCTCTAATCTCATTTCCCGTTTTTTCATATATCATCATCCCTTTGCATAAGATTTACTTTCCGCAAAATGTCGCCCTTTCAGTAATTCCTCAGGTAAACGGCTGTTTCCCCATCCCTGAGATCGACCTTACTGTAAGCCAGTTCATCGGATGTCTGTACGAAAATCGTGACAACAATATCCTCACCCCTGTAATACCTGTAATCGGGCGGATCGAGTTCACGACTCCCCTTTCGGAAAGTGATATTGATCGGCCCCTTCACGAGCTTGACGGGATTGGAATTCTCGACATCCACATCATAATAAAGCGTTTTATCCGAGGGATCGAAGTAGAACTCGCTCTGAATTTCCACACCGCTCCTGGTATGATTGGGATCGATGAAACGGATGCGGTGGTTGTCATCGGAGATAACGACGGAACCCGCCTTTGCATCGCATAACCGCAACCTGATCTGGTTCAGGGCGCTCATGCGCGCGCTGCGCGAACGGGTGGGACCGTATAACTCCTTCAATGTCCTCGCCGTAATATATTGAATGGATAAAACGCTCGCCATGACAAAGGAAGAGATAGCCGCTGCTATCAACAGCTCGATCAGCGTCAATCCCCTCCTCCCGCTATAAAAACGCCTGTTAACCATTATATTTCTGAGAATGAATGACATTTTTTCCATCTCCTTTCACGGGACCTTGTAAGTCATCGCTGTTTCCCGCATTTCCCTTCTCCCAAGACGCGGTCCCCGATGTATCCAACTCATGGTCGCCTCGATTTCCACCAGAACAGCCGGCGCGGGGGGAGAGGTGAGGATTGCCCCTGTTTTGGGATCGCGGACAATCACCTCGAGATAACCGATCGTATCATCGGACGCATCCGTTGGCGTGCCTTTATCCCAGATGGTTTGTACGCTCCGGGATTCCGTATAGGAAAAAAGCTTGTACGCCTCCAGATCCAAAGCTTGCGTTACAATCTGGAACGCCCGGTTCCGCTCCTGTTCCAATTCATTATGAGTTCGCAGGAAACCGAGAAGAAATAAAATGGAGATGATCGAGAGTGTGGCAATGACAGCTGCTATCAGACTTTCGATCAAGGTGAAACCTTTATTTTGATTTCTTTTCATTTTTTCCATACCCCTTATCCTGTCTCCTTTTTCCAATCTTTAATTGAAAATATATGACGGTTTCACTACTATGTCAATCAAAATAGTAGTATTTCACTGAAAAAATACGCTTCGATAGCGTTACCAAAACATCCTGAAATCGGGGATCAATCCCTATGAAAATTCATTTATATCGCTTGAACCCATCCGTTGAAACCCAATTCCCCGTGAAGATTCGCTAATTTTCGATACTCTGAAAAATCTATGCGCCGCGCAAGCTCGGGAATCCCCGGCGCCTTATGAGATGGATGATACTGGCTCATCAGCGCCACATGAATCCGGGGCGAAACCTCTTTCGCAAGCCATTTCATACATGCTTCCGTTCCTGCGATTCCCCCTGGAAGAACCAGATGCCGGATAATCATCCCCCGCTGCGCAACTCCCCGTTCATCGCACTTCAAGATTCCCACCTGGCGAAACATCTCCTTCAGGGCGGCGCGATTGTATTCCACATAATCCTTCACTCCTGAATATCGAAATGCGAAATCATTTCCGCCAATTGATCTATTGTGTATGGATTTCCCTCGCCCAGTTGGCTGATGGGGTAATTCTGGCAGAATACGCAAGCCATCGAGCAGTTCGTGAAGAAGATGGTTCCGGATCCGCCATAACCCACAAGGGGGCGTTCCTCTCCGAAATGCGGATTGTACGAGGAAACGATCGGGTTCATCCCGGATTTGCAGAATCCCATTTCTCCGGATGTTCGATCAACTCCGCAGCGCCGCGGGCACAGCTCGCAACGCTTTAAAATCGAGACCGCTTCCCGGATTCTGTCCTTCAGCATCCCGGATTCATAAAGCCTCATATAACATGGATCAAAATTTTCCATGATATTACTTGCAATCTCGCCGGTTTGAGAAAGAGGGGATCAAAATCGATCACATTCCAAGATTACTGAATTCCGCTAACTATTGGTAAAGATTCCATATCGAAGGTGAAATCCCAAGGATAGTTCCACTTTGAATCTGTATGATACAGTTGATTCCGCCATCAGACGTATAGGTATGTCCATCCTGCGTACCATTGGAGCACAAAGCATATTCCCCTGTTGGATTGATTCTCAATCCCTTGCCGAATGCGCTGAAATGACTATAGGGGATATAATAGGGAGATATATCAGGATCTTCCCAAATTTGTAGTTCGACGATGCTTAATTCTGCAGTATAGTTTTCTTCGCTATCTTTTGAAATTTTGAAGACATTATAGTAGGAATCAACGGTGTAAGGATAAGCGGGATTGCTCAAATATATACCAATCATATCGCCATTATAGGGATTGACATCGAAAGTATGGATTTCTTCATAATGGGGAAGCGCTGTATCCAACGGATTCATTAAAAGATATGATTCCTCTTTTGTATTCTTGTCCACTCTATGAATATTCAATTCCCCCGATATGGCGTATAAAACATCGCCATTGAAATCGATTCGGATATTGGATGGTATGGGCGAATGGGTTGTATATGGCAGCGTATGCCACAATGAAGGCGTTCCATCCACCACATCAGCATCGATGGTATATATAGCATTGGGCGCCCCGAGGTATATTTTGTTTGGGGTTTGATTTTTATCCACGGCAAAAGTCGCAGGTATCACGCCCCCGGTTGTGATGGCATTTATGGAAGGGGGGGAACCAGGATCGATCCTGAGAAGTTGAAATTTCTGGTGGAAAGGATCCGGCCTGAAACTACCGAGTATGATGGCGCCATTGCTCGAAACTTCGATTCCCGTGATGTAAGGCCAGTAGGTGGCATTTCCCCAATCGGAATTGATTGCCGCCAATTGGCTTTGCGTAGCAATGGCAGTGAAAACAGGGATGCCGCCTGATAAGGACATTCGGATGAGTTGATTTGTTCCCATAGCAGGGATTGTCATCAGAGGGGCTTTCTGATCGAAGAATATGAATCCCCCCTGGTTGTCAAATGCAGCCCCCCAGGGATTGGCTTCAAACCCTGTAAAAGATTGTATCTGAGATTTGAGCGCCGCCATGGAAATCTCGGGTATCGGGAAGGGGAGTTCGGGAGTTGGGGTGGGAACGGGCGTAGGCGTGGGATCAAGTTCCATATCCCCTTGCAATATATCGCAATAAGCAGCTGAAAGAAAGTAATTTAATGTTGTGAAATAGATCGTGGAAAGGTCTCCCGATACGCTACCCTCATTCATGGCGTATGGAATTTCTTCAATTTCTATCGGAGCGCCAAAGGGTTGTGCGATGGAAGTTCTGGAGCAGTAATAATAGGAACCCGCTGAACAGAGAAATAACAACAATTCATTCTCTGATATATCCATAAGATTATAATCCGAAGATATCTCGTTAAGGATTGCCGGCGTTCCAAAGGATGATCCGATATTTGATCTGGTTGCCCTGTAAATCCGATAAACTCCCGTTCTATTGGATATAAAATAGACGCTCAATTCCCCATTGGCAAGGCGTGGCATATACTCGTAAACCCCATCCTGATTCAGATTTGCCATTTTGGAGGGTATATCAAATACGCCGGAGCTGGCCGATCTGCTGGTAAAATACAAATCCCTACTACCGTCCTTGTCCGTGGCGTAATACAGTCTTAATTTATCATCGCTCATCCAGGGAGTACACTCATATTTGTCGCTCAGGATTATATTGGTAAACGCTGCGCTGCTGGGGGCGTCAAAGGAATCTGTTTTTAAGATGCGGGACGATTCCATGAACATTCCAGTAGCAGCCGCCTCATTACAATTTATTATCCTGGTATAGACAATTCCAAGTCCATCATGCGTTATGGACGCATCATTTTCATAAATGGAATCCAGGGACAATTCCGTAATTTTGGTGATATTGGTGATAGAAGCGGAAAGCGCAATACAGCAAAGTAAAACGCTAAAGAACGTCATAAGAATGATCTTTTTCATTTTTCCCTCCTGATTTTAATAAATGTCTCTTTTACAACCCTGAATCTTATAAATAAGAATATTTTGATATAAAACGGAAGTGTCAATAAATATCCACTTTAAAATGCGCCATCAGTAAAAAAACTCATTTTTTTCTTGACAAAACTGTTACATATATAGCAGATATTGCGATATATTTAGTTTTAGGGAGGCTTTCATGAATCGGAATTTTCCCGATCTCTCCGATGCCGAGTGGATCGTCATGAAAAAAATCTGGGAACTCGGGAAAACCAACGTTCGCGAGGTTTATGAGGAACTCAAATCCTCTCAGAACTGGGCGTATAACACGGTTCGCACCATGATGGAACGCCTCAGATCAAAGGGGTACCTTTCCGTGAAAAAGATCGGAAACACGCATTTCTATACTCCAAACGTTTCCCGCAACAAGATCACCCGTAAGGCGCTGTTCGATTTCATTGACAGGGTTTTTGACGGCGCAGTTGGCTCCGTCATGTCTCATCTTGTGAACCATGAAAATCTGTCAGATTCGGAAATTGATAAAATCAGGGACATCGTAAACAGGGAGGGAAAAAAATGACTCGATTTTCCTTGTTTCTCTCCAGGTATTCCGTTTCTTTCATCTCCTGGGCATGGGCAATATTCTGGCAATCCTCTGTACTCATTATTCTGATAGCGTCTTTTTCCCTGTTTCTTAAAAAGGTTTCCCCGGGATGGAAACATCTTCTCTGGCTGTTGGTTATCATTCGACTGTTTCTCCCTCCATCATTTTATCTCCCTACCGGAATAGGGAATTGGATGCATTTGTTTTTTCCGCCTGAATCCGCGCCGGTTATCGGACAAAATCAGGGATTAAATACTGCGCCCCATTCCGCATCTTCAAATTTCACTGCGGATTACGGCGAAAGTTCGCCTTCCGGTTCTTCCTTCAGGGAATCGCTCCATTATACAAGCGTTCTATTTATCCTGTGGATTGCCGGATTGTTCGCTTTGACGATATGCTTACTTTATAAAATCTTCTGGTTGAGGAAGATATTGAATCAGGCGTCCGCGCCTCCGGAGTGGCTTTTTCAAAAGGCTGCCATATATTCCGATCAATCTATACGCCAATGCCTTATTGAAGATTATCGAGAAATCTTCCTCGAAAAGCGCTTTTCAAACGGGGTTTCTGGGCATTATTGAGCCCAGGAGTAATATCGGAAGGAGGATTCTGAGAATTATGGATACAAAGATAAATCGAACCGGTAAATTTTCCCTGATTTCTATTCTGACGATATTGATTTTCGCGCTTTGTTTTCTTTCCTATTCCCCAAAGCCCTTGAAAGCCGAGGATTCGAAAACTCAAGCAGAATCGGGCATTAAAGAAGGCAGTGTTCAGAAAACCCATGGAACCAGCTTCGAAGAGATATACGAAGAATTGGATATTGAAATCCGGAGTAAACTGGAGAAGCCCGTTACCCTGATATTCTCGAATACCCCGGTGGATATGGTCATAATCCAAATCTCGAAACAGATCGACGTTAATATAATAGCAAACGGATTCAAGGAGAGGGTGGATTGCGTTTATCAGGATATTCCAGCTGTCAAAGCCCTTGAAATGTTATCGAAGGATAAATCCTGGCATTGGGAAAAAAGCGCATTATCGCTTTATATTTATCCAAATCCCATACCCCAATCCGTTTATTTGAAATTTGAGGAATTCCGCAAATCGCTTGATGAAGAAACAATAAAGAAACTCCAGACGCCAGTAACTTTGATATTCTCCAACGCAAAACTCGATGAGATTCTTCCCCGTATATCGAAACAAACCGGAATCACGATCATTTCAAGGGGAATCGATACCCGGATAACTATGATTTACTATAAAATTCCGGCAATATCCATATTGGAAAACCTTGTCAAATCATACTTGTGGAAACTGGAGATGACAGATGGCGTCATTGTAATAAGCCCGCTTTCTCAACCATCATCCGGAGATATCGAGGATCGATCCATTCCCCTTCCTGATCAATATACTCGTAAAATAAAAGAGGCTCGATTCCGCTTCTTTTTATTTAAAATTTTAGGGGAATCTCCTGAAATCTTGAATGAGAAAATCAGGGAATCATGCGCCAATGGAGATGTTGAAGAAAAACTCAACCAATGGAAGGAAGAAAAATCTTTAGAGATTATAGACGCCCCCCTAATCGTGAAAAAGGGAACAGATCCGGAAGATTGGGAAAAATTAAAAATTGAGAAAGGGGGAATCAAACCGGTAGAATGGGAGATTTCTACCAGTGAAATTCATGTTAAAATCCAGATAAACGTTGTAAGACTCCAAGGAAGAAATGTTCATGCAAATTTAGCGGTAGAATTTAATGGTAAAACAGAAAATTTAAAGACTGGTATGGATATTACGATAAAAAAGCAGGGACAATATACTTTAATCAGTACAGGAGGAAAAGGGAACACCGCCGATCTGAATCAATTTGGCGCGGTGTGCAAGGTGGAAACGATCACATTCCAGGATTCGGAAGACCTTTCCAAGAGCGATCAGGAGGCGGCCCCTTCCGAACATGACGAAAGAATCAAGGCGCACAGGGAAAGAATTGAAAAAATACTGGAACGGAGGAAGAAGGAACGAGAAAAAGAATCGGCTCAATAATTGATTGGGGTCATGGAATGATTGTCCGGATGATACGGATTATCCCATAAAAAAGCCGTCCTCCTTCGTCGCGCTTTGGGCGTAACTATGGAGGACGGTTTAATGGAATGCTATCTCAATGAATGATTAATAGCGGTTGCGATTGCGGTTGAAACCGCCGCTGCCGCTGGTCTCGCGCCGTTCGGGTTTTGGACGAGCCTCATTAACGGTGATGTTTCTTCCACTCATTTCAGTCTCATGCAGCCCTTTGATGGCGGCTTGAGCCTGTTCCTGATCGGGCATTTCGACAAAGCCGAAGCCCTTGGAGCGTCCGGTGTCGCGATCCGTGACGATTCTTGCCGAATCGACGGTTCCATAAGCCTCAAACATGGTTTTGAGATCGCTCTCGTTCATCTGATAAGACAGATTACCTACGTAGATGTTCATACGTTTCCTGCACTTTCTTTACATTCGTCGCCATGGTTTTGGTATATCGAATGTCTGTCCATGGCGAATGGGACATAACTTCGATGGCATCTTTGGAAG
>JAFGFK010000471.1 GCA_016931135.1 Candidatus Sumerlaeota bacterium
GGGTTTCACTTTTAAAGGTTTCTTTTTATCTGCGATCAGGCAGGTTTTGAGCCCCGCTTTCTTCCCCGCCATGATGTCGGTTTCCTTGTCGCCAACCAGGAGGCTCCTTTCCATGATGATGGGGAGGTCCTTTTGCGCTTTCCGGATCATGCCGATCCCGGGCTTTCTGCAACTGCACTTCTCCTTGATCGTATGGGGACAGAAATAAATTTTGTCGATAAAAACTCCGGAAGAGCCCAGGATTTTCATCATCTGAAAATTGACGCGATAAAAATCATCCCGCGTATAATATCCCAGATTGATGCCCCCCTGGTTGGTGACAATCACCAGGAAATATCCGGCGTCATGAAACTTACGAAGCGCTTCGATGACGCCGGGGAGCGTCTCAAAATCTCCAGGTTCGCTGATATATCCCTTGTCCTTGTTGATCACGCCATCCCGATCGAGAAAAAGGGCGGGCGCGGATTTCGGGGGCGGCGCCTCCATGGATTCTGGCTTCATGCCATAAGCCATAAGCGCCTTGTCGATGATGGCGCTCGTGGAAACGCCCGGCTTCAGGGGAAGCAGCAATATTTTCCCGCCATATTGCTCGACAACATCGCGAGAGGTGAGCTGTTCCGGCTTGTAATCCCCTCCCTTTATATAAAAATCCGGTCGAAGCGTCTCCAGTGTTTTTCTCATGCGGCGTTCGCCGTGAAAAGTCACGTAATCCACGCAAGTGAGGGCGGCAACCACGCGCGCCCGATCCCTTTGAGGAACAAGCGGTCTTCCCGGATCCTTGTATTTTTTCACGGAGCGATCGGTGTTCAGGCTCACGATCAACACATCGCAATGTTTTTTTGCGTCTTCAAGATACTGAACATGCCCGGCGTGCAGGATGTCGAAAACGCCGTTGGTCAGTCCGACTTTTTTTCCCCGCTTTCTGAGGCGCGCCACGATTTTCGCGAGTTCGTCTCTTTTTAAGATCTTTTTTTCCGTCATGTTATTTGTCATTCCCGGAAGATGGCGCAGTAGGTTTTGTTCCCTCGGGGGCAAATCGTAAAATACCGAAACGCCAGGGTTCGTAAGGCACATTCTGCATCTTTACCCAATCGCTTTGAACGCGAAACGGTTTCTGGCGATGGCGGCGCACATTGAATCCCCACAGGGTCATAGAGCTGGGCGTATCCTCCACGCCCAGATTTTTGAAGGGTATTCGCAATTCCGCAGCCCAGTAATCCTTTCCTATATGCACCGCCTGATCGAAGAAGGCGTCGCACAGTCCTTTTCCGGGAAGGCTGCTGAAGGTCGTTCCCGCGCAGTTCACGAACGCCCGGGCATAGGTTGCCTTGTCATGATTCACATCGAGGAAAATCTCGATATCGTCATCGCCCCAGGTAAAGGGGATGGGACCTTTCGCCAGAGCCACGAGGTCTTCGGGATTCGGCTCCTCGCAGTGCGCTCCCACGTAAAGATTTTCCCTGTCATAAAGCGCGCGAACCCATGTCTGAACATCCGCCGGATTGCCCGCCTTATCCACCTGAAAGTCCTCTATGATTTCGGCGGATTGCCATGCCGTATCATCGAGCAATCCGTCCAGATGGGGGCGGCGCGAGGCGTAACGCGCCACGGATTGGCGGGGGATGCACAGGTCGTGCCGTGAAGAAAGCGCAACGGATTCGCTCCGAAGGGTGTTGTAATAAGTTTCCAGGAGGGCGTAAGGGAGGCTGTAATAGGCGTAATCGCCTTGGGGCGCGGTAATGCGAACGTAAACATCCTCCGTGCGATTGGGTCCCAGGAGTATGGCTTGTTCCAGCGGTTCCACGGAAAAAGCCGGATTGGGCAAAACCCAGCGCGCCTTGTAAACATTCATTTCTTTGGTTCTATTCCTGAGGGGAAACGAATAAACGAAATCAAGCGGCGCGTCTTTTGCATCGGGAATCTGCCCGCCTCCCACTGGGACAAAATAGGGCGCCACCCGATCGCGCTCCTTCCTTGAAACATAATCTCCCGGTTTGACGCTTCCATAAGGAATGATAGCAACCCGGACGCTTTCTTCTTTAACGGATACATAAAGGAATTGATGGAAATACCCAACCGCCGGGGCATGATAATCCATGTGTCCGGAGGAATTCAGGATATAACATTGAATGCCGCCAACGTCTTCGAGGCAATATTCATGAGTATGTCCGGCAAAAACCGTGCGGGCGTTTCCATATTTTTTCAAAAGAGCGGCAACTCCATCCCAACCCGAATTCCTGCTTCTCCACACAGGCTGATGAAAGAAGACAAAAATATGTCCGGCGTCTTTATTCGCTTCCAGATCCTTCGAAAGCCATTCGATCTGATTGGGCGTTATCTTTCCGTAGTCAGGATAATAATCTGTATCGAGGATGACAAAATGGCAGCCTTTGTGATCGAAGGAATAAAAAAGTTTATCCTGTCCCCAGACCTCCTTGTAAATGTCTTCCATTGGCTTTGTTCCAACGTCATGATTTCCCGGAACAGGATAAAAGGGAACGGTAATCGGCGCAATCTGCCGTTTGAACCGTTCCCATTCTCCCCGGATATGTTCAGGCTCATAAGTATATCCATGGATCATGTCGCCGATCTGGATAACGAAATCAGGCTCCAGGAGGACGACTTCCCTTACAATGGCTTCAAACGTTTCGGGATTGTGGAACTGGCTGTCGCCCAGAACCGCGAATTTGAATTCCGCCCCAGGGCAAAGCGCGCTGATCATTACGAGTAATATTATAAATTTTTTATACATAAATCCTGTAACCTTCCTGATTTAGAAAAACATCTGAAGCATATCCATCGCCCAATCTTTAATCAAATAAAAAAAACTGGTTCTTACTTCTTGACAGGCATCTCCCGTTTCCCTAATTCAATATGTTTAATATTGTCTTTTTTAAATTTTTTATCCAAGGAGGAGTAAGGTGTATAGACCACAAATCACCGTCGTTGACTGTACCATCCGTGATGGAGGCCTCATGAATGACTCCAATTTTTCCATGGATGTGGTAAAGGCTGTGTATAGAGCCGTGTGCGCATCCGGCATACAGATCGTGGAACTGGGATACCGCAACAGCAAAAAAATGCTATCGCCGGATAAGTTCGGACCCTGGAGATTCTGCGATGACGAAATCCTGAAACAGGTTGTGGACGGCGTTGAAACGGATACCAAACTCGCCGTCATGATGGACGCTCATAAGAGCGATATCGAAGATATCAAACCCAAGGAAGAAAGTCCGGTGGACATCATCCGCATCGCGACCTACATCAAGGATGTGGACAAGGCGATCCGCATATCCAATGACGCCAACGCCAAGGGGTATCAGACAACTATCAACGTCATGGCGATCTCTCATGCGGTTGACTGGGAACTCGACGAAGCCCTGCAGCAGATCGA
>JAFGFK010000472.1 GCA_016931135.1 Candidatus Sumerlaeota bacterium
GAGGCGGTGATGGCAATGACGCACGAGGGGCATTTTTACCGGCGCATCACGGATAACGCCTATCTCACGGATGAAGATTATTTCGAGCTTGGGCGCGCGATGGCGCGCGCCATGATCGAATACTTTGACCTCCCGCCTGTCCCGCTTGAAATCACGGGTTGGATGTTATATTAGTATTAATATAATGTTTCTTGATTCCTAATTCATTTATTTTATGCTTGCTTTTACGAACAGGCGGTGTTAGGTGAGAAAGTCATTTATTTGAAAGGGGCGTTTTTTTCGAGGGGAAATCTATGCGGAACTGGTCAAAAGTTTTACTGATTTTACCCTTTGCTCACGCATCCGCCGTTCATCAGGGGAACGTGGAATCCGCCAACCGGAAAGAGGAATGGCGCGCCTTTCACCTGTTTGCCCCCTGGCATAATGAAATGCCGCTGTTCAAACGAACCATCTCGGAATATCTCGCCCCCATGGGCGTCAATGCGATCATTCTCGAGGTGAATTACAAGTATGCCTGGCGGTTTCATCCCGAACTGCGCGAACCCGGGGAATCGCTCACGCCAAACGATGTCAAGGAATTGCTGGAACTCTGCAGGAAATATGATATACGCCTGATACCGCTCTTCAACTGTTTAGGACACCAATCCTGGGAAGAGACGAATTTTCCGCTGATCGTGGAATATCCGGAGCTGGATGAAACCCCGCAGATTCCGCTCGATAACAAAGGCGTCTATTGCCGCAGCTGGTGCCCCCTTCACCCAAAGACGAACGAAATAGTCTTCGATCTGTTCACGGAATTGATCGTGGCGTTCGAGGCAAAGGAATTCCATGTGGGAATGGATGAAGCGTTTCTGATTGCGAATGAAGGCTGCCCGCGATGCAGGGGGAAGAATCCCGCGGAAATTTACGCCAGGGCAATAAACGATTATTACGATTTTCTTGTAACGAAAAACAATCTTACCATGATGATGTGGGGGGACAGGCTCATCGATCGAAAACTCATCGATTACGGGGGGGATTACGAGTGCAGTTCGATCGGCACCGCTCCGGCGATTGACATGATCCCGCGGGATATCATTATATGCGATTGGCATTACGAGCCGCGTGAGGAATATCCATCGATTCCCTGGTTTCAGGAAAAGGGATTTCGCGTTCTGGCGACTCCGTGGAAGAATCTGAACGCAACCATGAAATACATATCTTATGTGGAGAAGAACAAAACGGACAAGATGCTGGGATATTTATTCACCGCATGGGTTCCCGCGCGGGAAATCTGCGCCGCTATTCTGGAGGAGGAAGACGGCGCCGCGCTTACCCCCATCGCAAAGGAAGCGGCAGCCACCCTCCGCCACGCCATGAGATTTCTTTCCGAAAGATAGATCATGCCTTGAATTTTCATTTTTCATTTGGATGCGGCTTCGCCGCTCCAGGGGCTTCCGTCATTTTGCTCCATCTGCATTTCTACAGATTCCCATTTTGATTGGATGTTGCTCTTGGCGGTTGCGTCCCAGAAAGATTCGCCCCTTATGCGAAGCCCCATAACGGCTGTGATCCAGGCGTTTCCCCATCCGCTTTCAATGCTCCAGGGACCCCATCCGACATCCGCAGGGCTCGCCCAGTATTCCCATTTGTCGAAATCAAAAGCCCGCATCCACGCCCCGCTCAGGTAAGGCAGCGCCTCCGATCTCGTTTGAATACGGCAGAGGAATTCCGCCAGGCGGTCTTCCGCTTTTTTCAAATCCGGGTCGCCGGTTGCGGACGCCGCTTCATGAAGCCCCAGAAATCCAAATCCGAGGGTGTAGAGCGTATCGCACGCGGGATCGCTGTTTTCCTGTATAAGGGGAGTTTCTCCCGTTCCGTATTGTTCGTTGGATTGTGGAATTATATAATGCCCACCCCCCGATCCCTCGAGCCATTCCGGGATAGCGCCGCTTTCGGTTTGCAGTTCCAGAAGGTCTTTCGCCATGCGCATCAGCCATTCTCTGTGTTCGGTTGTATTTTCAAGCCTGACCAGCCAGGAAAGGCATAATAACATGCGCGCGCGTTCGATGTTGTCCTTCCAGCGCCATTTATCCGGATATCCCTCCATCATGATGCGAATCCCGATTTTGGATTGAGTCAGAAAAGGTTCGTAACCGGTTTTGTCGTATGCCCAGAGGTAACAAGCCCAGAGATAGGATTCGAAATGAGGAGAGAGCGAGACGGTTTCCGCATTGGCGTAATGTTTCCAGCCGTTTTGTTCCAGAGGCTGCATGTCGATGCGATCGCCACGGAAACCGAGTTTTCCTGTGGTTCGGAAATTCGCCCTGATTCCGCGAAGGATCGCCTCGTTCCAATCGCTCGTTTCCAGAACGGCGGCGGAGAGAATAGTTCCGAGAAGGACGCGGGCGTTGTCATCGCCGTAATTGGCGATGACCCATGCGGGATGCGCGTCGCCCCAGGCAATGTGCCCATAAGCCGGATGTTTGGGATTGCCGCGACCGCCTTTACAGAGACCGGAATAAAAATAGATGTAGTTCTGGAGGTTTTTCGCAATGAGTTCGCTCTGGGAATTATTATTGATGCGCGCATCCAGGGCAAAGCCCATGGCGACCTCGCTGTTGCAATCCGCCCGGAGGGGAAGATTGCGGTTCTGATTTCCATCCCAGTTGATTTCGGAAGCGTAACCCTCGAGAAAACCCGAAGACCCATCACCCACAGGTTCTGAATCTGCCGGAGCGGGCAAATGTTGCCTGCTTTCGGAAAGAAGGCGGTGAATCTCTTCCGCGCGATCCCTGGAAACGAGCAATCCGGAATTCCTGTACCAGTTGACCGCATTTTCAAATGCGAGGCGTTCCGCGTCTTTGGGAAGCGTATCATCGCGTTCCCAAGCGGGATAAACCACAGGTTTCCATTTAAGATCGGGAACAGCTCCGTTCGGATCGAGACGCGAGAATATCCATTTCCAGAGCGCGCTAATCTGCGCCTCGGGTCCGTAGCGCGACTTGATAAAACAGCTGAGGCAGGTTGTGGATACGAGGAGATTTTCTTCGGGCATTTCAAATAAAATCGGCGCGGCTTTTTCCGGAACGCCGTACACCGCGCGATCATACCCCGCCACATGCGCGATGGTAACAAGGGGATTATTCACGCTTGCGGGAATGTAGTGGCAGTCATTCAGAAGCAGGATGCGAAATTCAGGAAGATCGGGTCCCATTCCCGGCGGCATGATCACGCCCCGCTCGCGGTGGATGTTCTGAATGTCCCCGGATTCCTGGTTCGGGAGCCATGACGGGAATTCGATATATATCTTCACATTTCGATTTTTGGCGATTCCGAGCAGTTCCGGGGAAAAGGGCGTGGGGGAGACAGGATAATCGTTTGCAAGAAGGAGAACTCCGCCGCCCGGCGGCGCAGCTTTTATGGCGTCTTCTGCGGAATCGAACCGTGGAACCCGGCGCCCCGATTTCATGTTCGCCCTGTACAGATCATTCTGCTCGCTGCAGCAGAAAATGATTCCCTGGTAATAAGTAACAGACGTTGTTTTCATATTGGCGCATCCTGATAGAATTAATATGGCGCAAAAAAGCGCATTCCATTTGTACAATTTAGTTCACTCCTTTACAGTTTTTCGCGCGTACGTGGCGCGGTCTCCGAACACGGAACTGTATGGACGAATAGAAAAGGAAAGGGTTTGCGGCTCTGATGTAAGCGTGTATTTTTTCATCGGGGGAGGACCGCAACTCGCGCCGCCAAGCCCGTGATGCGCTGCGTCGACGCACAAAATGGTTTCCTCCCGCTTTTTCAGCTGATAGGGATGCCCCGCGGCGTCCAGGTCCTCAGGTTTATAATGCAGGGCGCTGAAATCGAACGTATCATCCGCAACCATCATCACACCGTTTCCCCGTTTATCCGCAAGGCGCACCCATCGGGCATCGTCCCGGTTCCCCATATCCTGCGGTCTGACGTAAGATTCGAACATTTGCGAAACGGTTTTCTGATATTGTCCGATATCCGCAGAACGCTTGCGGTCGCGGTAATTTTCATGCGGACCCCTTCCGTACCACTCCACGTATTCCAGATCACCGGGAAGCTCGAACATCACTCCCATTTTGGGAAAGGGGATATCGAGAGGATCGGGAGTAAATTGAACCGTGAGCCGGATAAATCCATTGCCCCAGATTTTGTATGACAAATCCGTTTTCACGCTGTAACCTTTTTTTGCAGTTGATTTCATGGATACAGCGATTTCTATGGATTTATCTGATGTCTTTGTAACTTTCACGTTTTCCGGTTGGTGGCTCATATCACCCAGCTGCATATCCCGCCATTTGGGGCCAACGCCTTTTCCGAACTGGTGATCGTTATCCACAGGAGCGCGATAGAAATTGGGAAGCGGCGCATCCGCAACGCCGATGATCTTTCTATCTTCGTAGAAAAGGTTTTCGATCGCGCCGGATTTTTTATTGAATACGAGAGAGAAATTTTTGCCTGTGACAGTTGCGTTTTGTTCGGTTTCCGCGAGAGAGAGCGGCAGAATCTCCTCCCGGGAAATTTCAGGTTTTGCCTTATCTGCGAAAGGCAGGGCGAGTTGCTCCCGCGCAATGACATGTCCCTTCTTTGCCCACGGCTTGTCTTTCCGGAGAGCGAACTCGATTTTCAGCCAATACTCCGCGCCTGACTTTGTCGCGGGTTTTGTGAAGGGAACGGCGATGATTTCTGATTGCCCGGGCGCAATTTCGAGGGGGGGGAACATGCCGGATTCGATCTCTGAACCGTCTTCAAAAACAGCCCAGGACGCCTGGAATTCGGAAAGGTCGAGAAACTGATACTTGTTTCTGATCCTGACTCTTCCCTGTGCGAGGTCATCCGATTCGATGGAAATATACTGGTAAACCTTTTTCATCTCGATCATTTTGGGCGTTATCTTTCGATCCGGCGTGGTGAGCCCGTTGCAGCAAAAATTGCCGTCATTGGGTTTGTCCCCGAAATCGCCGCCGTATCCGAAGAAATATTCGCCTGGTTTTCCGGGAACCGGGATCGCAAGCCCCTGATCCACCCAGTCCCATACGCATCCGCCGATCAGTCGCGGATATTTTTCTACAACATCCCAGTATTCCTGAAGATTTCCTACGGCGTTGCCCATGGCGTGGGCGTATTCGCACATGAAAAACGGTTTCGGCGAATCCTTCTTCCCCTGTTCCTCCAGCCACTCCACTGCCGGATACATGACAGATTCGATATCTGCGATCTCGTTATACCTCTCATAATGAATGGGACGCTGGGGATCGATGGCTTTTGTCGCCTTGTAACACGCATCGAAGTTGGGACCTCCGCCGGCTTCATTTCCCATGGACCAGATAATGACGCAGGCGTGGTTCTTGTCGCGTTCCACCATGTTCATCATGCGATCCACATGCGCCTTTTCCCATGAGGGCTGCTTGGCAAGAGACTGGTCTCCGTATCCATAACCGTGCGATTCGATATTCGCCTCGTCGATTACGTACAAGCCGTATTCATCGCACAGGCTATACCAGAAGGGATGATTGGGATAATGCGAGGTTCGCACAACGTTGCAATTGAATTGTTTCATCAGGGTGATATCCTGGATCATACGCTCCGGCGAAACGGCGCGTCCTTCGAAGGGATCGATTTCGTGGCGGTTTGCGCCTTTCAATAATACGCTTTTGCCATTGATGAACAGTTGGCTGTCTTTGATCTCCACTTTGCGGAATCCGAACCTGGAAGAGAACGCCTCCGTGATGTCGCCCTCGGAATCTTTCAGGGAAACCAGAACCGTATAAAGGTTTGGAATTTCAGCGGACCAGAGCCGCGGATTCCGCTGATTGCAGGAAAGATTTATAGTAGCCTCCCCTCCTGGTTCGATCGCTTCGATCAGGGAAGCAAGTACGGGTTTCTCCGGATTTTGATTTTCATCGAGGAGGTAAATTTCGCACAGCGCAGGCTTTGATTTTTCCTCCAGGTAATTTCTGATTTTTCCCTGGAATATAAATCGAGCGGATTGGAAATCATCGGCAATTTCGCAGCGCAGGAAATAATCCCGCAGATGAACCATGGGTACGGCATAGATAAAGACATCGCGGTAAATCCCGCTCAAACGCCAGAAATCCTGATCTTCGAGATAGCTGCCGTCGCACCAGCGATAAACCTCAACCGCAAGCATGTTTTTTCCGGGCTTCACATAACGCGTGATGTCGAATTCCGCAGGCGTCATGGAATCCTGGCTGTATCCGACTTTTTCGCCATTCGCCCAGAGATACATGGCGCTGTCAACTCCGCGGAAATGAACGAAAATCCTGCTTCCCGCCCACTCTTCCGGAATTTCGAAATCGCGGCGATACGATCCCACCGGATTGGGCAATTCATTTTTTGTCCACCCCTCCGGAACCGGAGACATGATCCTGGGCCAATCCTTCGCAAAGGGGTATGTCGCATTGGTATAGATGGGTTTCCCGTACCCCTTCATCTGCCAGTTGGAGGGAACGGCGATCTCGCCCCATCCGCTCACGTCGAAATCCGGTTTGTAAAAATCCACAGGGCGCAAGTCAGGTTCCTTCACCCAGTGAAATTTCCACTCCCCGTTGAGGCAAATATAAAGAGGGGAATTGACGGGATTATCCGCCAGAGTCTGTTTCAAATCTGGATAAGGGATGCATGAGCAATGAGGCGATTCCTTGTTGATTCGGAAGACCTGTTCGTTTTCCCAATCATTCTGCGAGAATGCCGCAAGAGAGGTCAAAGACATCAACAGTAAGAAAAAGGGCGTCTGAAGGCTCATGAATTTACTCCTTTGATATTTTTGACAACCAAAAATAATAAGAAGGCGTGGAGAAAGGATATTGTCAAGTTCACAATATTGTTCTTGATAAAAAGTCATGGATGTAAAAGAAAACTCATATCAATAATATGCGAAAAGGAGTAAAAAATTGATTCGTCAAAAATATGGCGTCAGGTTTGTCTTTTTTCTCCTGATTTTGACTTTTTCCCTTCAATCCGTTTTCTGCGGAGTGGACTTGCCGGTAAAGCGCATGAGGCAACCTGATGATCAGACCTGCCTTCCCACCTGCCTCACTATGGCGCTTCACTTTTATGGAAAGGTCGATCTTACGAAAGAAACGGTATTCGCTCTTCATAAGCGCACGCGCTACGATCGATACAATCTCCCCGGCATTGTGAAGGATTACGGGCTTTACGCCCTTCCGTGCTGGTACGAGCTGGGATGGAATGCGCAAACACTGAAGAAGGAACTGGATGCGGGGCATCCGATCATAACGGGTTGCGACCAGGGGAAAGGCGGACATTTCGTTCTCATTATCGGTTATACCGATGAAGGGAAATGGATTATACACGATCCCACAGGCAAAAGGTGGGGATATACCCTGGGTGGGGAGCGTCTGGTCGCCGATTGGGAAGATATAAACTGGCGCGGGGGAACGTTCATACACGAAAAACCTTTTCCCGAGCCCAAGGTTTCCGGCATCGTTACAGGGCGTTCGATCCCTGATATCATGCCCCCGGGCGGCAAGGCGAAGATCGTCTTTAATCTGAAAAATAACGGCAAGAAAAAATGGAAGGGTCCCTTATACCTCGAATGCATCGAATACGGCTTTACGCGCTGCGTACCCAGGAAATGTGTCTTCTACGATGCAGACTCCTGGCTATCCCCTTCCCGCGTGATGGAGGTGAAAACCCTCGTGCCGGATGAAGAAACAAGCCTGACATTTGAAATCAAGGTTCCGATGGTTGAAAAACCCGCCTCATTCATGGAATTCTGGACGATTCTCGATTCCCGGGGACGCCAAATCTCTGATGAAGCGGTATCCGGTCCCGGGCTTTTCGATATGCCCGCCAAGATACTTGTCGAACCCAGAGTTTCCTGGAAACTTCCTTACGAAGAAAAGGCGCCGGGAGGAAAATCCTCCCTTCCCTGGCATGTCAAATTCGGGTCTTTGGAGGCGGACAGCGCATCGACCATGCCCGGGGCTTTGAAACTCTTCACATCCGGGAAGGAATACGACACGGCATGGCTGGGGGATTCCACTTGGACAGATTACAAGGTAGAAGCCCTCGTGTATTGCGAATACCGTCCGGAGTTGAAGCCAAAAGGGTGGGATCGAACCGGCATCTTCATCCGGGATAATGGAGATCATGCGGGGAATACGACGAAAATCAAGGAAAAAGGGGAATACTATTGCATGATCTATGATTCGGATGATGGCAGGATTCGCGCGGGATATTCGAGAAACGGCGTGATGAGCGATTTTCACCCGGAGCCTTTTGCGTATCTCAAGGAAACCGGGTGGCGCAGGTTTTCCATAAGTTGCAGGGGAGACGAGATTCTCTATGAGCTGGATGGAAAACCCTTTCACAAGGCGAACTCGCGCAGAAGAAGAAGCGGGAGCTGCGGCGTGACGTATGTCACAAGCTTTTCCGATTTTGCGATGTCACGAGGCGTGCGCTTTGCCCAGTTCAAAGCGCTCCCCTGAAATGTATTGACATTTCTTTCCCCCTTCCCTTAAATTTATGTAGTTTTTATATAAGAACATTTCTTGAAGGGAGGGCGCTATGAAACGTATTTTATTGATCGCCGGTTTGATTTTTTGCCTTGGGGGCTTTTCCCTGGCAATTGATTGGTCTGCTAATCTATTGCTTAATCACGATTTCGAGGATTATCCTGATGGCGTCCCCTCGCCGACCGATTGGCGCTTCTTTGCCGTTGGCGGCGCGGTTGGAACGTGTACCCGCGTTACTGACGCCTTCTCAGGAATCTATGCGGCTCACATCACATGGGATAACCCATGGGCAGGGGGAATGGATTCCGCGCTGGATAATATCGACAACAAATATAGCGTTACGCCCGGCGTAACTTACGTGGCTGGCGGATATTTCAAATCCTCAAATTCCTCCGTATTTCGCATAAAAACCCCAACTTTCACAGGATCCGGAACCTGGCTTGGAAGCGATCACACCGATGGATCTGCGTATTGGAAAACGGGAACTGCGGATTTTCAGTTTCATACCGTGGAATTCACGGCAGAACCCACAGCAGCCCAGGGACAAGCGACATTTCAGCTCGTTACCACTGGAGGCGGGATATTGACTATAGACAAGGTCTTTGTCATGACCAAGGCGTCTTATGATTATGTGGAGACAGCCGCATCACCCAGTTGGACGCTTTACGAATAATACGCCATGCGATGAATGTCCCGACGCAAATCCAATGAAAACGGACGCCAGGCGTCCGGATTTTCGCAAGACTCCTTCACAATAGATTTTGTAAAACAATTATTGCATCCCTTACTCAGGCGGGATACTGAAAAAGATATATTTTTTCGCAAGGGAAGGAGTTTTTTTATGGGAGGAATTTTTGGCGTCGCTTCTAAAAACGATTGCGTACAAGACCTTTTCTACGGAACGGATTATCATTCGCACCTGGGAACCTGCCGCGGCGGGCTTGCCGTTAAAAACGGCGGTTTCTTCACCCGTTCCATTCACGATATCACGAACGCCCAGTTCCGTTCCAAGTTTGAGAACGATATTCAGGGAATGGAAGGCAACATGGGCATCGGCGTGATCAGCGACAACGAGTCCCAGCCGCTGATCATCGGATCGCGCCTCGGCGCCTTCGCCATTGTTACGGTCGGCATGATCCGTAACATTGACGCGCTGGCGAAAAAGGCGTTTCAATCGAACGGCGTGCATTTTTCGGAAATGAGCGGAGGCGGAATCAACCCCACGGAACTTGTCGCCACGCTCATCAGCCACGAAAATTCGTTCCAAGACGGGATTGCCAGCGCCCAGGAACAGATCGAGGGCTCCTGTTCTGTTCTCCTTTTGACGGAACAGGGAATCTATGCGGGACGCGACCGCCTGGGAAGAACGCCGCTTGTCATCGGAAAAAAACAAGACGCCATTGCCGTTGCCCTCGAAAGCACCGCGTTCCCGAATCTTCTGTATGATGTGGAATATAACCTGGGTCCCGGCGAGATTGCGTTTCTCTCTCCCGAAGGGTATGATATCCGGAAAAAAGCCGGCGGGAAAATGCAGATATGTTCCTTTCTCTGGGTGTATTTCGGTTTCCCCGCCTCCACCTATGAAGGCGTCAATGTTGAAGAGGCGCGCAACCGATGTGGTAAGGCGCTCGCCCTGAAAGATGACGTGGATGTGGATTACGTCTCCAGCATTCCCGATTCCGGAACAGGACACGCCATCGGATACGCCAATGCCAAAAAAATCCCGTATAAACGCCCCCTTGCCAAGTACACCCCAACTTGGCCCCGCAGCTTCATGCCGCAGGATCAAGCCACACGCGACCTCGTCGCCCGTATGAAACTCATTCCATCGAAGGAACTCATCCAGGGGCAGAAGATACTCTTCTGTGAGGATTCCATTGTGCGCGGCACGCAACTCAAAGACACCATCCAGCGCATGTATGGCTGGGGAGCGCGCGAGGTTCACATGCGCCCGGCAAGCCCTCCCCTTGTTTTCAGCTGCAGGTTTTTGAACTTCTCCAGATCAAAATCCGAGATGGACCTCGCTGCGCGAAGGGCGATCAGGGAACTGGAAGGCTCCGGCGATGTCGATGTCTCCGAATATATCAAAGAAGGCTCGGATAAATTTAACGCCATGGTGGATCGCATCCGCCATCGCCTCGCCCTCACCACGCTGAAATACCAGGAACTTGACGATCTGATCTCCGCGATCGGGCTCCCCAGGGAAAAACTCTGTACATACTGCTGGAACGGCTCCGAGGAGTGATCTTATGAAATCAACATTTTCGTTATTCGCATTTATTTTAATATGCATGTCTTTATTTTCCTGTTCAAACCTGAACGTAAACAGGAAGGAGGAGGCTATGTCTCCTGATTCGTTATACCGCTTTCCGGAAAATCACGAGGAAACGCGCTGGTTCACATGCGAAAATCCCAAGGGCGAAAAAGGCGCAGCGGGAAAGGCGCGGTTCGGTAGAAAAGGCGCGCCCTGTACCGTCATCCCGAAGGGAGAAAAACTTGTTCTCGCCGATATCAAGGGAAGCGGAACGATCCGCCGGATATGGTGCACCCTGGGCGATCGCAGCCCCGAGGCGCTTCGCGGTTTGAAGATCGAAATGTTCTGGGAGGACGCCCAAACCCCCGCTGTTCAGGCGCCGCTCGGCGATTTCTTCTGCCACCCCCATGGTCGCATCGTCCCCTTTCACAACGCCCTTTTCTCCTCTCCGGAGGGACGCTCCTTCAACTGCGTCGTTCCCATGCCCTTCAAAACAGCCGCGCTTGTTGTTCTTACCAATGAATCCCCGAGGGATAATCACATCTATTACGAGATCGACGCCACAACAGGCGACAGGCATCCGGATAACACGCTTTATTTTCATACATTCTGGCGCAGGGAAAATTACACAACTCTGCGCCGCGACATGACCATCCTGCCGCACATAGAAGGCAGGGGACGTTTCATCGGATGCAACCTGAACGTGCGTCTTCATCCCTCCTGCGCGAATTTCTGGTGGGGAGAGGGAGAGGTCAAGGTTTACATGGATGGAGACGCGGAATATCCCACCCTTTGCGGAACCGGAACAGAGGATTACATCGGCTCCGGTTATGGACAAGGGCTTTTCGATCATCCATACCAGGGAAATCATTATGTATCGGAAAAGAAAGACGCTTATGGATTTTACCGGCTTCACATACCCGATCCGGTTTATTTTTACAGAGAGGTTCGCGTAACGATCCAGGTGATGGGGGGACCATCCTTCCAGCAGATGCTCGACGCCCTTGATAAAGACCCCTCTTTGAAATTCATGAAAGCCGGGAATGGAACAGAGTATTACACGCGCGAGGAATTGGAAAAAAATCCAGGCGCTGCAGACGTGATGGAACGTATCGACGATCACGCGGCAACCGCGTATTTCTATCTCGATTCCCCGGAAAACCCCCTCGGCGCCATCGCCCCTTTCGATG
Organism: Candidatus Sumerlaeota bacterium; assembly: GCA_016931135.1. Lineage (GTDB taxonomy): Bacteria > Sumerlaeota > Sumerlaeia > MWCT01 > MWCT01 > JAFGFK01. Next base: position 11,958 of record JAFGFK010000472.1, read on the forward strand.
AACGCATCAAAGACCTCCCGGGAAATTAGATACAAGGAAATCGAGATGACATGACAAGAAGCAAAAGACAAACATCAAATATCAGAAAGGCGGATGACCGTTCTTCTGTTACAGGAAAAAGTCTCGATTACACAGAATTATTCGATGATATCACCCTGCTCCTTGAATCGGCTCGCCGAATATCCGCCAAGGCTGTCAACGCTATCATGACAGCCACTTACTTTGAAATCGGACGTCGAATTGTAGAATACGAACAGAGGGGTGAGAAACGCGCCGCTTATGGAGAGAAATTGCTCAAACGGCTTTCCACAGACCTTGGTAAACGCTTTGGGAGAGGTTTCGGAGTGGACAATTTACAGCGCTTTCGCGCTTTCTACCTTATATATCCCCAGGAGTTGAATTCCGCGACATTGTCGCGTAAATCCACGGATAAAAGCCTGAACGGGAAATACGCAACAACGTCGCGTATTTCTTCACCGTCAAAAAAAGCCATTAACCAGACGCGTTTCGGCTTATCTCATCCCGCCGCGCATTTAAGAAATGACCTTGACGCCATTGCTGCCCGCTTTCCCCTTACATGGTCCGCCTATGTCAGGCTCCTATCGATCAAAAACGCAAATGCCCGAAAATTTTATGAAACGGAAGCATTACGCGGCGGATGGTCGGTACGGCAACTTGATCGACAGATCAATACCCAGTTTTATGAACGGACCGCCTTATCCAGAAACAAGGCCGCGATACTCGAAAAGGGGCAGAAGAGAGCGCGCGGGGATGTAGTCGCCCCTGAAGAGGAAATCAAGGATCCGTACGTTCTGGAATTTCTCGATCTCAAGGATGAATATTCCGAAACCGATCTGGAAGAGGCGCTTATAAGGCGTCTTGAACATTTCCTGCTCGAACTGGGCGGCGATTTCTCTTTTGTTGGACGCCAAAAGCGTTTGCGCATCGGCGATGAATGGTATCGCGTTGATCTGCTATTTTTCCACCGTCGTCTAAGGTGCCTGGTAGTGATTGACATTAAACTGGGTAAGTTCACTCACGCTGACGCTGGACAGATGCATATGTATCTTAATTATGCGGGCGAACACTGGACAAAACCGGAAGAGAATCCGCCTGTAGGGCTTATACTCTGCGCCCGGAAAGACGAAGCCCTGGTTCGCTATACGCTTGATAATTTACCTAATAAAGTTCTCGCTGCCGAGTATCGCACTACGTTGCCGGAAGAAAAACTCATTGCCAGAGAGATGGAAAGAACTCGGCGGATGCTTGATATTAAACATAAATCTCATTCCTCACAGAAAAGAAAAAAAGAATGATTGATATATACTGATGGAGTCAGCATGGTATTCATATATAATTTTTAAAAATTAGACATAAATACTTTAAGCAGGTGGGAAATGGTTTTAAAAAAATTATTTATTTTAACGGGAAAAGTCCGATCTGCCCTTGAAGCAGGGGCAATCGGCGTTTTTTTCTTTCTGATTCTGCAAACCGCTCCATGCGTTGATCTATCGCTCGGAAGGCAGGCAAACCTTGTTAATCCGGCGCTGTGGGAAAAATGGCCCTCGGGGCTTGCCAATCCGTCTCCGGGTTCCTATGTTGAAATATCCGGCAACGGCTTGAGATTTGCAATCCCCGAAACGGCAAAGGAAATGATCTGGCGGCAATCCATCCGCCCAGCCTGGCGCCAGTATCATCATTACCTGACCATCACGTATCAAACAACCGGCATTTCCCCAACCACGTTCGCACTTGTAAGGTTGAGAACCGGTTACGACGCCTGGTTCACCGCGATCACTTCTCCTTCCTTTATTTCTGATGGAACCACGCATACCATGACCATGAATTTCTCATCCGTGACTTCCGCAGATCAGATCGTGGGTGTTGAAATCCGCCTGGTATCGGGAGGCGCATCCGGCGCTTCCTTTACCATGACGCAATGCGATTTCACGGATCATCCGCCGGGATATGAATTCCCGCCCCAACCCAGCCCCACGCCGGTTTCAACAGGCTTCGAACTCGATGTCAACCAGCCGGCGCAGTGGGTTCCGCAACCAACCTGGCTCTCCAATCCGGCAACCAATCCATCCGTGACATCAACAGGCTCTTCGCTTCTTCTTGCCATCAATGAACCGGGAAAGGGGATGAAATGGCGCAATAATTCCATCGGATCGCAGGATACTGCCACATACCCGTATGTCCTGATGCATTACCGCGCCATGAATCTTCAGAACAGCTCATCGAACTATGCCCTTTATCTTTCAGGCGCTGGGGAATCGCGCCCGTTTTATCTTGCAGACCTCCTTGATGACGGATTGTGGCATTACGGATTCGCTCCGGTTGGGATTTCCACGGTTAACCTGATGGCGCTCCAGGTACAGAATGTCTCATCCCCCGAGTCGTTCCTGGAAATAGAGTCCTTGAAATTTGTGAACGGCGATCCACGCGCCGATATCTCATGGTTCACAAGTTTGGAAGAGGGATGGGATGAGCTGACGAGCGATACCGCCCTTTTCGATATGGTAAACCTGGAGATTTTTTTCAACGCAAAGGCGGATCAACTCCTCCCGCGTATGGATATGAATGTCTCCTGGTTTGATACAAACCAGCTGAACGCAATCGATCTGATTCCCTTCCAGGTGAAAACGGAAGGCATAAACCTTGTATCAACCAGCTTGCCTGACGTCTCCCCGATTTCCATTCCCATCGGGAAAAAGGCTTCCGAGGTATATTTTATCCTGGGCGCCTGGCTTCCCGGAAGGGAAATTCCAGGCTCCACATCCCAAGTCAGTGTGATCGATGAAATGGAACGCCTTATCATCAGGATTGAATATACGGATGAAACTTATGAGGAATTTTTCCCTGTTGACATCTTTTCCGGCTTTTTCAAGATCACAAATAAATCATTTTCCGCGTTTGCCGTTCCTGCGGATTTTGGTAAAACAATTGAAAGCGTTTCCATAAATGACGGCACGGATGGCGGACTCTTTACCCTTGCCGCGCTTACCCTTAATATCTCAGGAACGCAATTTTATTGCGACTCGTTCCTTATTCCCGATCCACCCGTTAATAACTCGGCGGCCGCTCCCGCGCCAAAGTCTCCTGCCATCTCTTACTCCGAAAATCTTCTTGTTCTGGAAAATACGTACGGTAAAATGACATTCGATCTTTCCTCGGGTTTTGCGCTCAAGGAATGGAAGAGCCATTATTCAGGGCACAATATAATCGGCAGCGTTTCCGATACCTCGATCTTTTCCCTGAAACTGCAGGGCACATCGTACACTTCAAAAGACTTTTCTCCTGTAAGCGTTGATATTTTCAGTACGGGTTCGCGGCGTCTGGCGGAAATCGCTTTGAACCTTGCGGGATATGTCGGCGCCCTGAATACGCGGCTTTCGATAGAAATCGATGAGGGCGCTGAAACGCGCTTCGATCTCCTGGTGGAAAACACGGGCGATACGACTTATTCCGCGGAACTCCTTTTTCCCTCTCTCGATCCGTTGACGCTCGGTTCCGATCCGGATTTTCTCTATTACGCGTATCCGCAAATCACCTTTATATGCGATAACGTTCCTTTCTCAAAGGAAGTTTACTATGCGGGGAATTTCCCCATGCAGTTCATGGATATTTTCAATCCGGAAGAGGGGTGGGGCGTTTATCTCATGGTTCAGGACCTCGAACTGATCCATAAATACTTCGGTTTGACGAAAGACATGGATTCCGCCTCTCTGTTCGTTCGTTATCCCACACTGGCGAGTACGGGAATTCCTCCCGGGGAAAAAATGGAGATTGCGCCATTTGTTCTGGGACTTCATCCGGGAGACTGGCGCCAGGCGCTCAAGGCTTACCAGGATTGGACAAAAACATGGTACGAGCCGAAGTCCCCGCGCCAATCCTGGTTCAATGGCGTCTATACATGCAGAAGGGATTATCCGATCAGTGGAACCAATTATCTTCTCGATCGGATTCTGAACGTTTATACCTTTGACAAGGAAATCTCCAATGCGGCGCAATACCTGGGAGGCGCGGATTTTATCGATATTTCCAGCTGGGGTTGGTCTGCTTCTTCGGGACGCGTCGGCGATTATCGAAAATACGAGCTCGGAGGCCTCGAAAATTTCAGAGATGGAATCGCTTATTCCTGTTCGCAGAATATTCCTGTGGGATTGTACATCGAAGGATATAACATCGATGATCGATCGGATGTTTACGCTGCCCATGGGGAGGAATGGAAATTGCTCAACTCCCTGGGTTTGGAAATCCGCAACGGGGACCACGAGATTGTGATATGCCCTCACCCGGTGACATGGCAAAACCACATGAAGCAGCTGTACAAGGATGTCGTTTCAGAAACAGGGGCAAATGCCATGTATATCGATATCTTTGGAATGGCGTCAACCGGGCGCTCCTGTTACCGGAGCGATCATGGGCACCGGGTTGGGGAGGCGCCGCTCAGGGGAGAGTTTGAACTGACAAAAAAGGTGCGAGAGGGGTTGAACGAGGTTCGCCCCGGCATTCCCCTTTATACCGAGTATACACCCGTTGATGTTACGGGGCAGTACCAGGACGGATCCTTTTCCTATACGATCTGGCACGGCGATCCGGAAATCTCTCCAACCGAAACCAATCTTTACCGTTTCGCCTTTCCGGATTTCAAGCAGATCGAGCTGGTGAACGGACTTTTCCTCGCCATGAACTGGACGGAAGAGGGAGTGAAGAAGGCGTTCTTCAACGGCGAGGGCTTATGGATCAAGGGAGACCTCCCTTCATGGTACGATGAACGCACCAACGCCTTTTATACAAAGTCGCACGAGATTTTCCGGGATCACAGGGACGCCCTGACATCCGGAACCGCGGAACCTTTTGTCAACGTCCTTGTGGGGGATGTATATTCCCACAGGTTCGCATTCGGGGATAAACAGATATTCATGCTGTACAACGCCAACAGGAGAAATGTTTTTGCGGATCTGATTGCTGCAGGCTCTGTTTCCGATGCGCATGTAGTAGATTTATGGGGCGAGACGATGCTTGGCGCCGTTGTTTCGGAGCCGGATTACAAGATTCACGCGAATCTTCTTCCCCGCGACATCGGATGCGTGGGGATTTTCAAGAGAATATTCGACGCCTCTTATGCGGATGGGAATTTAACGATAACAAGAACAGGCAATCCCAGTGGCTTGCAGCTGGAGCTGGTGGGAGTGGATGGCTATCAGAGGCGCGTCTCAACTCAATCCGATCCCGGGGGAACTTATATGATCGATCTGCGGTTAATATTCGATCCCCTTCCTGAAACCCTGATCGTAAAAATAAAATCAGGCGGGATTGTTCTGGATGAAATCATATTGAACGATGTGAAGGATATCCCCGAAGCCGGCGTCTCATCGTGGAAATTCTATTGATCCGTTTATCTTTTTCTTGCAATGACCTTTTCTTCTGTAATAATTTGAATTTGTTTATTGATAATATACGGGAGTTTGAATTTATGAAAGCTGTTATTGAAATCGATGATCTCAAAAAGGATTTAAAAAAAATCATCAAGGATACCATGCGGGATGAAATGATGAAATTACGGGCAGAATTGCTGCATTATATCTCTGATGAAGAACAAAA
>JAFGFK010000056.1 GCA_016931135.1 Candidatus Sumerlaeota bacterium
AATAAAGGACATAGGCGCTTTTATTAAAAGGCAGGGTTGTCAATTTATGATTCCAGGTATTGTCTTCGATGAATTCCCTGACAAAATCGTCCAGATCGTCTTTATCGAGACCACCGTATTCCAATGCAAGATCGGACACGGGAAAAATCAGGTCATGTTCAATGAAACGGGTAGTCCAGCTTTCATACATTTGAGCCATAATCGGATTTGTTCCGGCTGTATTGGAGGCGATCAGGGTCGTTAAAAGGGAATCATAGCTTCCCTGGTAAACCGAATGGATATGGATATCCGGATTCTGTTTTTCAAACTCCGCTATGATTTTATTGAGAATAGCGCTATGCCTCATCCCCATGGAATGCCAGAATGAAACATTGATTTTTCCACGTTGCTGTTCTATAACCGAGCGGGAACGACACCCTGAGATGGTAAAAATCGAAAATGGCAGAATCATGGATAAGAAAAACCACAATCGTTTTTTTATCCAAGCTGATCCAAGGAAGGGTTCAAACGCTTTTGCATGCTTCATTGACATCGGTAAATATCCTGAAGAAAGGCGTAAGAGAAAAAGAATCCAGAATATCTCTGATGGAATCCTTTACTCCTGCGAGATAAAGCCCTCCGCCCCTTTTATCGAAATCATGGGAACGTGTCACAAAAACCGCCAGAACGGATGAATCGATAGAATCGACCTCTTCGAGATCAACGACAATCCGGGAACGACTTGCCTGAAGGAAATCATCAAATATTTTTTTCAATTCCGAAACATTTTCCGAATCAAGCGACCCCTTCAGGGTGACTACCTGGATATCCCTCAAGCGCTCAAATTTGATTTCCATAAAGTGAAAAACCGTGATTAATCATGAAAAATATGTGGATTTTCTTATCATTCGGATATAACAAAGTCAAGTTTTGATATTGAACGGGAGAAAATCTAAAATTCCGCAAAAAAGGAAATTTCTTTATGCGTAAAAAGAAATATCAACAGAAATATCTCCCCGGAATCATGACAATTCTGTTCATTCTTGTGGTTCAGGGAGTATGGTGTCAGCTTTCCAAAACAGAGATAGATGAGTTGCGAAGGAATCTTCAAAGCAAAGGCGCCTCATTCACCATCGGAGAGAATCCCGCAACCAAACGTCCCTTGAGCAGTTTGTGCGGCTTGAAGATACCGCCAAAGGGATACAAGTCAACTCATACGAATCCCTCGGAAAAGATTCATATAACCGCCGATCTGCCTGTATCCTTTGATTGGCGTGAACAGAAGGGGGATTTGCCTGTTCGTGATCAGGAGGGTTGCGGAGCTTGCTGGGCTTTTGGAACCGTGGCGCCCCTGGAATCCAATCTATTGATCAAAAACAAACAGGAAACGGATTTGTCCGAACAATGGCTTGTTTCCTGCAACGCAAACGATTGGAATTGCGACGGCGGCTGGTGGGCTCATGATTACCATATCAATCCCGGGGCGGTTTATGAAAGCGAGTTTCCCTATGTCGCCGCGAACCTGGCATGTGGAGGACCTTATTATCATCCCTATCATATCAAGGAATGGCATTATGTTTATACGGAATATTCCGTAGCCCCTGTGGACATGATCAAACAAGCCCTGACGCAATATGGACCTGTCGCTTCAGCCATATATGTCGGATATGCGTTTCAAAGTTATACGGGCGGCGTTTTCAATGTTTCCGAAAGCGGATCCACCATAGTCAATCATGGCGTAACCATTGTCGGTTGGGATGATACTATGGGAAGCGGATGCTGGATCATTCGCAATTCATGGGGCGTGGAATGGGGAGAAAACGGGTATATGTATATTACCTATGGAACCTCCAAAATCGGTTACGCCGCCAATTATATCGTTTTTGAGAGCAGCGTTGATTATGTCTCCCACAGCGTCGATGATGACGACGATGGGGGAAGCGAAGGAAACGCCAATGGCGACGCCGAACCCGGGGAAACGATAGAATTGTATTTGATCCTCAGAAACAATACCCCCACAACGGTAACATCCGTAACGGCCGATATCGCCCTTTCTGATCCTTATGTTATTTCTCTAATCGAAGATCATTCATTTTACGGAGAAATCGCTCCCCTTTCGGAAAAAATTTGCGAATCGCCCTATATTTTATCCATAGGGGAACCGGTTCCCCAGGGGCATCGGATCGCCATTAACCTTGCCATAGAATCCCATGAAGGATCGTGGAATACCTATCTCCTTGCTCCCATTCACTCCGATCCTGTCATCAAGTTATCTTCCCGGATTTTCAAGGAGGAAACGGAAACGAGCGCCCCGCTTCAGAAATCCCTTATCATAGGAAATGACGGTATCTGGGAACTGGACTTTACTATGGGCGCGCTTCCTTCTTTTGGCTCTCTTCCCGATGACTACCCGAGCTCCTTCGCTCTATCCAAAGGTTTCGGTGGGCCTGATAATTCCGGATATACCTGGATAGACAGCAACGAACCGGATGGTCCTCCCTTCGATTGGATAGAAATCAAGGACCTGGGAAGCGCCCTTCTTTTGGGGGATGACGATGCGGCGCAGGCATCCCTCCCCTTCCCCTTTCCCTTCTATGGATCGGAAAAAGACTCGCTTTTGATTTCATCGAACGGCTACATAACCTTCGGCGCCGAAGGAGAGGTTTATTCAAACCATCCCATACCATACAATCAGGCGCCCAATGACATCATAGCTCCCCGATGGCGCGATTTCAATCCTGCATACGGAAGTCAGGGAATTGTATATCATTATTACGACCCTTCCCATGAAAGATTCATTATAGAGTGGCGTCAATTTGAACCCTATCCATCAGGAGAACCGGAGACTTTCCAGGTCATACTCATGCCTGACGGAACGATCCGTTTCCAGTACTTGAAGGTGGCAAAAGACAAAGCGGGAACAGTGGGGATCGAAAATGCAAACGGGGATGACGGGCTTCAAATCGCCCTCTCGAACGCCTATCTCGATGACGAAAAAACGATTTTTATTTCACCGGGCGTTGAATGGATATCCTTTGAACCAGGAAAAGGAAAAGTTCTCCCGGGAGAAAACTGTTTCATTACAATCACATTCAATGTCCCCTATGACTTCGATGAGGGAATCCATACAAGCCGGATACTGATCAAATCCAACGATCCCATGCAAACGGTCATATTGCCTGTAGCGCTGGATGTATGGGGAATCGGACCGCAGATCATTCATACGCCATACGAAGATACATACAATGAAACAGGACCCTATCTTATCGAAGCGGAGATCAGAACGAAATCCGGATTTGCCGCCCCGGGTCCGGTTCTATACTGGAAACTCCAAGGCGACGCCGCCTATCAGGAAACCTACATGATCAACGCAGAAGGCGCCACATATCAGGCGTCCATACCGGGACAACCGGCTGATAGCGTGATCGATTACTATTTATACGCCCGGGATATTGAAAATGAAATCAAAACAAATCCAAAGGAGGCGCCTGCGCAATTTCATCAATTCAGAATTACTCCCAAACCCGGAATGCTGATCCTGGGATTGTCCCCCCTCGATACATTGCTGCCGTCTGATTCAAAGGGCATGATCTATCCTGCCTTTCATATTCAAAATACAGGAAATGATTCCCTGAAATATTCCATTGATATAGAATATGCCCCGGATTCAGCGAAGAAATCATCAAACGCCGCTTTGCGGGGAAATTCCATCCTTTCCCAATCTGCCGGAGATATCATCCAAAGCTGGAATGTTCCCTCCTGTGTGGTATGGCCCTGGGGAATCGGCTGCGATGGAACGAATGTCTGGGTGGGAGGAACGGGAGACGAATCTTCTCCACCCTACACATGTGACAACTGGGAATTCGATCCGGATGGAACAGGAACGGGAAGGCGCTTTTCCTGCGATTCCTGGAGAGGGGACTGGACTGCGGATATGACATGGGATGGAACCTGTTTATGGCAGATCAATGTGGGAGGAGACAATGGGATTTATCGGCTCGATCCGGCGAATGGCAATGTCATAAACTCCATCACGGATCCCCAGGGAATCTGGAGCGGCGCATCACAGAGAGGGCTGGCATATTGTCCGGATAACGACACGTTTTACATCGGAGGATGGGAATCCGGAAAAATTTATCACATAGAGGGATTGAGCCATCCGGAACCAGGCGCCATCATATCCAGCTTTTCTTTTCCCGAAGTAAGCGGATTGGAATGGCATCCCGCAGGAAGCCTGTGGATTGCCACCCACGGAAATCCTGACATGATATACGAGGTGAATCCTGAAGATGGAGCCATACAAACTCAATTCCCGCATCCCGCTCAAGGGGCGTCTTACGGAGGGGGATTGGCAATCGACGGCAAGGGCGATCTGTGGGTAACGCAACAGGGGGAATCGACCATTTATCAGGTGGAAAGCGGTTCGGACGTCTTCAACTGGTTGAGCGTCGATCCAACTCAGGGAACGGTGGAAACAGGCGACGAGCGTTCCGTCAATTTATATTTCGATACGCAGAATCTTTCAGATGGGCTTTACTCCGCCGATCTATCCATAACCAGCAATGATCCGGAACAAGACGCCATCAGGATTCCCGTAAGCCTTCAAGTGAACTCCGATACCCCTCTTCCGGAATGGAATATCATGCTTTATCTGGATGGCGATAACAACCTGGAGCCTTACGCTATCCTGGATTTTATGGAAGCGTCCTCCGTTCTCCTTACAGCGGATACAAAGGTTTTGATCCAGATGGATAGAATCGAGGGATACAGCGCTGATTATGGAGCTTGGACGATATGTCACCGATTCGTACTGGAACCGGGGATGACGCCTCAAGAAACGAATGCGGTTTCGGATTGGGGAGACGCCCAGGGCGGCCGCGAGGTGAATATGGCGGATCCCGCAATACTCAGCGACTTTGTGAACTGGGGCATTTCCAATTATCCGGCAAAGCGTTATGCGGTCATCCTGTGGAATCACGGGGAAGGTTGGCGAAATATGGAAAAAACCGCTCTGAAAGCTGTATGTTATGATGAAACAAGCAAAGATTACATGTTTACATCCGAGATGGGTAGCGCCTTTCAAAACATACTCCCGAATCTCGACATCATCGGCATCGACGCCTGTTTGATGGGTATGATCGAAGTCGGATACGAGATCAGTAACGAGGGGGATATTTTTATTGCGTCGGAAGACAACATTCCGGTTGCGGGATGGCCTTATGACACGATTTTAGAGGATCTTGCAACATCGCCCGCCATGAGCGCCGAAGCATTGTCCAAGGCGATGGTACGGCGTTATGGTGAATCATACAATATGGATCGCACGCTTGCCGCGACGGATTTGAATCAAATGAACGAGTTGGCGTTTGCCGTAACGGAACTCGCCGATGCTTTGATTCAAATCGATAACCAGTGGGCTTGCGTGGCGGAAGCCAGAAACGCCGCCAGTTTTTATGATTCCTTCGGGGAATACCGGGATATGAGCGGTTTTGTTCAAGCCCTGATAACGTGCGCAAGCGACGAATCCATTCGACAAAAGGCGCAAAACCTCAAGGACGCCCTCGACGCCGCCAATATTGCCCGCCATTATCCGGATTACCTTCCCTCCTTCGGGCTTTCCACATACTTCGTCAACCCGTCCAAAAGTTCAAGCATCGATTCAAATTACAACTGCTCCAATCTCCAATACGCCTGCGATACCAGCTGGGATGAATTTCTACAGGCGTTCCTTACAAAGGACGTCATTCCCCCGACGATTCAGCATATTCCCCTTTCCAACACGCTCGATACTGCGGGACCGTATCACATTCAGACAAATATCGTCGATTCTTCCGGGGTGAAGGAATCAACGGTTTTCTGGAGGAAGAACTATGGCATTCTTCACAGGCAAAAACTGAATTATGACGATACATATTATGTGGGCGATATCCCGGGGCCTTCGAAAATCGGGGATCATTACGCCTACAGGATCGAAGCGCTCGATATTCCGGGCAACAAGGGTTATTATCCGGGTCCCCGAAGCGCATATTTCCGATCGTTCGACATTGGGGGGGCTCTTCAGGGTATCTGGGAGGAATTCACGATATACAAGATTTTCGATCTTTCTCACAAACGCATCAGATTCCTTCCCAATCTTTCCGATTCTCATAAATATGAAGTTTGTACGGAAAACGCCTCATCGTGGAGCGTCGATCCCGCTCAAGGCGCGGAGATTTTTCTGGGAGATGACTCGTATGCAATTCGCGAACTGAACAAGGGGATTTTTCCATACTGGGGGCGGGAATATGACAGGATTTATATTGGATCGAACGGCTATATCACCCTGATAAATGGCGATACGGAATACAACGCCACCCTTACCAACCATTTTAAAAAGCTTCGCATCTCACCCGCTTTCATCGATTTCAATCCCCTGGAGGGCGGTTCGGTGAAGTTTCAGGAAATGTCCGATCGCGCCGTTGTTACATTCATCGAAATAAAGGAGTACGACATACCTGGTACGAACAGTTTTCAGGTGGAATTGTTCTATACGGGAATGATCCGGTTTACTTATCTGGACATGTCGCTCAGTGATTGTATTGTGGGGTTGTCCAATGGTCAGGGCGTCCCGCAGGGAGAAGAGTGGGATTTTTCCGTTCTTTCCGGCTGTACAACCAACGCTCCCCCTTCCGTTACAATCACGACTCCCGATGATGGGCAAAAAGGAAATGTTTCCATTGAATATACTCTATACGACGCCAACTCCAATCCGAGTTCCCTTCACATTCAGATGAGTACGGATAATGGAGTGACGTGGAGGGGAGTTACGGATGGAATCGGGGGCGACGGCAGGAACGAGCTGACGGCTTCGCCGGGGGGGGTGAATCATACTTTCGTATGGAACGCCATGGCGGATCTGGAAACGGAAAAGGCGTCTTCCGTGAAGATTCAAATCACTCCATTTCACACAGGAGTTGGTTTGGCGCAGGAAACGAACCAATTCACGGTTTACAATCCCTCCGCATCACAACTGGCGGGTTATTTACTGGGCGTTCTGGAAGCGCCGGGAGGAAACCAAAGTTTATTTGACGTCAACCATGACGGATTGGTTGACATAGGGGATTTAGTGACGACAGGCAGGAACCAATAACGCGAAAAAAAATCAATGGAAGGGGCAAAGAACGCCACATTGACAAAACGTTCCTTTTTAAGAGCGATAGACGTATTGAATCTATCCTACGTTGGTTTGATCGGCATTCTCATCCTGGTATTCCACAAGAATCTGGAACGCTGGGTATTCTATTTTGCGCTTCATGTCGTCATGTTTGCGGGACAGCTGGCTTTTTACCGGTTGACGGCATTCACGCAGAACAGGGTATGGCGGTTTATCCGGGATTTGATCACGCCTCTTCTTTTGATTTTCTATTATGAGGAGACGGAGAAGTTGAATCATATCATTGCGCCCTATTATCTAGATCCCTTCTTCGCTCATGTAGAGGAGATGATATTCGGCGCGCAGCCTGCGCTTGAATTTTACAAATGGATCCCGCATCCGCTTTTCAGCGAATACATGCATTTTTCCTATTTCAGTTATTATCTGCTGATACCGGCTTTGGGCGTTCCTTTATGGTTCAGCCGAAGGCATGAGGAATACGATTCCTTCATCTTCGGGTGTTTATTGACCATGGTCTTTTGTTTCACCTTTTTCATAGCGGTTCCATGCGCGGGTCCCTGGCGCTATTTTGCCTCGCAAACGAACAGGTGGAATTTTCCGGGATATATATTCGTTCCCCTTATGGAGATCATTTTGAAATACGGAGAGATTGCGAACGGCGCCTTCCCAAGCAGTCATGTCGCCATGGCGACCGTGATTCTTTTGTGCAGCTATCAGTATCACAGGCTGATATTCTGGATCATGCTTCCCTGCGTGATCAGTCTTTTTGCCTCCACGGTTTACACCCAGGCGCACTACCTGATCGATGTTCCCTCCGGTTTCCTCGTGGGATTGTTCTTTTTCATGGTGAGAAACAAGGTCAAGAACGGGATAGAGAAAATATTGAGATTGAGGCGTTCCGATGATATTGTCCCTGAGAAAACATAAAGGATCCTGTTCCATGCCACAGGGAAAGCATTATCATAACAGGGAGTGGGAAGAAAAATGAAAATCGGTATAGACGCGTCCTGCCTGTTGACGAGAAGAACGGGAATCGGATATTTCACCCAAAACCTTCTCCAAGAGATGCTGCTATTGAATTCCCCTCATAAATTCAATATATTCATGAATTCATTGCGCCATCCGGTTCCTCTTCTCCCCATTCTTGACAAGAACAACGTTCGCATAAGACATTATCGGATTCCCGGTCCGCTTCTCGTGAACGCATGGCGTTATCTGAGATTTCCCCCCATCGAATTGTTCACGGGATTTGTGGATGTATTTCACTCGACCACGGGTTATCTGCCTCCGCAGATTCGTGGAAAGCGGGTTGCAACGGTTTACGATCTCTTCTTTATCAGACATCCCGAACTATGCGATAAGCTGGGGGGAAAATATTTCGCCGGAATCTTCCCGAAGACGCTGCCCCATTATGATCATATCATTGTTCCCTCCAACGCCACGAAGCATGATCTGCTGAATTTGATCGATGTTTCCGAGGAAAAGATCTCTGTGATCTATGGCGGCGTGGACCAGCAGAAGTTTCATGTTATTTCCGACCAATCCTTGCTGGAAACGGTCCGGGAGGAATACTGTCTTCCCCGCAATTATATCATGAGCGTTTCCACGATCGAACCGCGGAAAAATATCGAAGGTCTTCTCATCGCCTATCGTCATCTGAAGGAAATTCTGTACAATCCGCCAAAACTTGTCATTGTGGGGCAGGAGGGATGGGATTCTCGAAGGATCAAAGGACTGGCGCGGCAGCACAACCTGGGGCAGGATGTGATCTTTACGGGATATGTTCCGGAGGAGCATCTGCCGCTGCTCTATAATGCCGCCCTTTTGTTTGTGTATCCGTCCTTGTGGGAGGGATTCGGGCTTCCGGTACTGGAAGCCATGGCGTGCGGCGCGCCCTGTCTTGTATCCACCACGCCGGCTTTGCTGGAAATCACCGGCGACGCTGCTGCAACCACGGATCCGTACAATTACTATGAGATAGCGGAAAGAATAAAAGATCTGATCACATCCCACCGAGAGCGTGACGAGTTTTTGCAAAGGGGACTGTTGCGCGTGCATAAGTTTTCCTGGGCGCTCACTGCTCAAAAGACGCTTCGCGTCTATGAGAAACTGTTCGCCGGAAAATAAACTTCAGAATTTTGGGATGTTTCTCAAAGAGATAAAACGCCACCGTCAATCCTTTTTACTGGGAGCGGCGCCCAAGGTGCGCCTGACAATCAGTTTGGAGGGAAGCATCTGACGGATATTGGTGACCTCCTCCTTGAGCAATCGATGCATGGCAAGGACGGCTTCTTCCCCTTCCTTCTCGAGGTTCTGATGGACCGTGGTCAGCCCGAATCCTTCCGCAAATTCGAGATCATCATGGCTGACAAGGGACAGGGCGTCAGGAACATGGATGTTCCAATCCTTTAAACGGTTCAACGCCTGAAGGGCGATGAGATCATCAATGGTATAAATGAGGGTAAAGCCTTCCTTCAATATCTTGTCGAACTGGCTTGTTTTCAAAGACAGGAATTGTTTCAGATGCATCAGGCGGATGGAATGGGCGCCGAGGCCGCGTTCGATCAAGGCTTGTTTGGCGCCATTGATCCTGGAACGTGAAGAGGAGTTCAATATGGTATGGATAATAAGACACTTTTTATGCCCATGGTTGATGGATTCGATCATCAGGTTATAGGCTGCAGCCTCATTATCGGGCACAATAAAGTTCAATGGTTCGAAATTTTCCACCAGGCTGTCGATGCAGACAAAAGGGATGCGATTTTCGACAAAGAGCTGGGCGAGTTTACGATTTTCCCTCATGCATTTTTGCTGGGAGTCATCGGTATAGATGGGAGAGAAGAAGATTCCGGAGACGCCGTGTTTGAGCAGGTCCTTGATATAGGATTCGGCTTTTTCAAAGGAATTATTCGCATTGCAGAGGATCACAGAATAACCGAGCGTAAAAGCGGCTTCCTCGATGGAGCGCACGAGGCGGCTGAAAATGCCCTGATCCGGGATTCCCGCCACCATGATAGCCAGAAGACGGGGTTCGGAAACCTGGCGGGAAAGGACATAAGTACCGGAACCGCGGGTGCGGCAGACATAACCGGACATCTGGAGTTCCTTGATGGCGCGATTAACCGTCATGCGGGAGGCTTTGAAACGTTTTGTGAGTTCGGTTTCCGGAGGGATTCTGGAACCTGTGCTGTAGGTTCCATTCAATATATCGCTTTTAATGGTCTCACAGATCAAACGATGTTTTGTAAGTTTGGGCACAGTCCTGTTCCTTTCGATCGAAAAAAGTGTCTTCTCACACAATGTTTAATAGGAAATATTGCCTGACAATTTTTCCTCAAGTCAAGATTATTTCACACGCGCGCAAAAGCATATTCGCATCTCGACTCCTTGGGTTTCATCCTGCTTTCTCATAACAGAGTCAAGATGCGCCCCAAAAGCGTTCTTACGGATTAATGACTTCAAGCGTCTCCTGAGCCGCGAGTCTCGAGGCGCCGCCCCCCCCCAATTTTTCCTTTATCCGCATCAGGGCGAATCGAATATTTTCCAGCTGTTTATCATCCTTCAGAAGTTCGATGGTTTTATCGGCGATATTCATGGGAGTGGCTTCATTTTGCAGAAGTTCCGGCACAATCATTTCTCCGGAAATGATATTGACGAGTCCGATATAAGGCAGTTTGACCACGCTTTTACCAATGAGCCACGCAAGAAAAGAGACCTTATAAATAATGATCATGGGGCAATTCAGGATGGCGGTTTCCAGAGTGGAAGTTCCCGATTTCACGAGGGCAAAATCCATGACGCTCCTGACATTATATCGAAAGGCGTCAACAACCTTGATTTCCACATCGGAGGCGCTCAAGTAGTACTGGATCAATTCGGGTTTGATCGTAGAGGCGCGCGGAAGGGCGAATTGAACATGGGGGAGCGCCGTGGCGATCCGTTCGGCGGCTTCCACCATGCAGGGTAGAAGGCGGTCGATCTCCGGTTTGCGGCTTCCGGGAAGGAGTCCTATGAGTTTCTTGCCGGGATCGAATCCGAATTTATCAAAAACCTCCTCCCTGGTCATGGTGAGATTCATGACATCCAGGAGGGGATGCCCCACGTAACGGACTTGTTTGATACCGTTGACCTCGCACAATCTTTTCTCGAAGGGAAAAACGACCAGCATCCGATCGGTGAGATCGCGGAGGGTATTGATGCGGCTCTGATGCCATGCCCATACCTGGGGCATGATATAATAAACGACTTTGATGCCGCGCTTTTTTGCGGCGCGCATGATCTTGAAATTAAATCCGGGATAATCGATCAGGATCACGGCCGCCGGTTTCACGTCATCCAGAAACCGCAAGACCCTGAAATAAAGGCGGATAAATCTTTCGGCGTTCTTCAATACCCCCGTGAGCCCGATTATTGCCAGCTTGTCAACGATGTTGGCGAGCAGTTTCACGCCAGCCTGTTCGAGTTGATTGCCCCCAATGCCGTATATCTGAAGAGAGGGGTCCATCTTCAATAATTCCCGAACGAGATTGGATCCGTGCAAATCCCCGGAATTTTCGCCCGCTATTATGAAGATATCTTTGGCGCCCACGTTTTCAACTTATCCTTTATCTGGTTTGAAATCCTGATAATAAAATCAAGCGCTTCCCGAGCCTGCTCTCCAGTCACCAGAGGCTCCTTGTTTTTCTCGATGCAGTCAAGAAAATGCGTCAACTCCAGTTCCAGCTGATTTTTCGCTTTCAAGCGAATTTTATTCCGAAGGATTCGCGCGGGAACCTCGCCTGATTTAGGATTTTCGACCAAAACCTTTCGGTAGATTTCCATGGATTGATCCCGGTAATCGATGGAAATATAGGTGTCTTTCTGGAAAATGCGTATTTTTCTCATCGGCTTGGGGGTCACGCGGCTGACCGTAACATTCGCGGTGCATCCGCTTTGAAAACGGATGCGGACATTGGCGATATCCTCCTTGTCGGTGAGGATAGGCACGCCGACGGCGTCGAAAGATTCAATGGGGCTGTTGACGATCCGCATGATGATATCAATATCATGAATCATCAGATCGTGAATCACGCCAATATCCTTTACCCTCGGGAGAAAAGGACCGAGCCTGTGGCATTCGACAAACATGGGATGATCCACGATATCCTTCAATTTGAGGATGGCGGGATTAAAGTGTTCGATGTGCCCCACCTGCAGGATCAGGGATTTCATCCGGGCAAGATTGATGAGTTCATCCGCTTCCTCAACCGTGTTTGTTATGGGTTTTTCAATAAAGGCATGAATCCCTTTATTCAGGAAATCTCTTGCGACGGAGTAGTGACTGATGGTCGGTACGGCGATAGAGACGGCATCCACCCGATCGAGGAGATCGTGATGATCGTAGAAAGCCCTGGTCTTGCATTCTTTGGCAATGCGAGCGGCGATTTTCGGATCGGTATCGGCGATTCCGACCAATTCACACGATTTCATTCTTGAGAGGATGCGGGCGTGGAAGCCGCCCAGGTGCCCTGTTCCGATGACGCCGATACGTATGGTATTCATATTTAGAAAGCTCCTTTTCCAAATAAAACGGCGGGAATCGTTTTCCATAAAATGATAAGGTCGAGAAGAATGGACTGGTTCTTGATGTAATAAAAGTCATATTCGAGGTTTTGATTAAGAGGAAGTTTTTTGCGCCCCACGATCTGCCAAAGTCCTGTAATGCCGGGTTTTACGCTCAATCGTCTGTATTGCCATTCCTCATATTGGGATACGATGAAAGGCATCTCGGGACGAGGTCCCACCATGCTCATATCTCCCTTGAGGACATTGATCAGCTGGGGAAGTTCATCAAGGCTGTATTTGCGAAGGAATCTTCCGATCCTGGTAATGCGGGGATCATCCGGATGATCGGGCGCCTCCTGGAACTTGGGCGTATCAATATACATGGTGCGAAACTTGTACAAAAGGAAGGATTTCCCATCCTTTCCGATGCGTTCCTGTTTGAAAATCGCCGGCCCTCTGGAATCCATCCTGATGTATAAAACAATGATCGGCCATATAAGCAGAGCGGGAATAAAAAGTAAAATGGCTATGATCACGTCCATGATCCGTTTCACGAGAGATTGCGTAGGAGACAAACTTCCCGGCTTGAGTTTGATCACGGGAATCTCGTCGATTTCGCCGATCTTGACCTGACTTGTGATAACGCCGAAAATATCCGAGACGATTTTAAAATCCACGCCTGTGCCGTCGCTTTCCACGATGATGTCCATTTGCCTGTTATGAGGGAGACTGGGGATCGCCAGAAAAACCTCTTCGATGTTATGTTGACGGATGATCTGAGGTATCTCCTTGAGATTTCCCAGAACCGGCACCTGGGATACATTCTTTTTGAGGGGATCGTCATCGACAAAGCCGATAAGGTCAAAGCCGATTTCCGGATGTCCTATGATGTGTTCCATCACCTTGGTTCCGCATTCGCCAGCTCCCACAATCAAACACTTGATCGATCCAATTCCAGCCGTAATGCAGCGTCTTTTGAGCTCCCTGAGATAGGTCCTGGAGATATAGAGATAGAAGAAATTGAACAAAGAGGAAAAAAGAATGACCGTTCTGCCCAATTCCAGGTTTTTGTAAAGAAAGTGAGCAAGGGCAAGAATTCCCAGCAAACCCGCCATGGCAGCTTTGAAAATCCCGGAAACCTGATTCAGGCTCGAGATTTTCTCCTTATGGGAATAATGTCCATGATAAGCGGTGGCAAAAAGCCACACAGTAAGAAAGCCGGGCGCCGCCTTGATATAATTGACCAGATCATTGATGGGATTGGCAAAAAAGGGATTCGCCCATCTGCGTAAATAATAAGCCCCAAACCAGAGAAAGGAATAAAAGATGGCGTCAAAAATGAGCAGAACAAACGTCAACCAGCGACTTTTCCAAAAGGACTTGCGGATCATATTTCTGGAATCTCTTCCCTAATCAAGGGATTTTTCACGACCAAAATAAAATGGGGCGCATCTTGACGCCGTTACCGAAACATCTTGAAATCGGGGGGCAAATCCCATAAAAATCCTGTTCTTTCCACATAAATATTCATAAACCTGCAAACATAACTCCCTGAAAAAGTCAAAACCTATCCAAGCGTCTTGGATTTTTATAGAGATTGACCCCGTATGCTTCCTTATTCAACAAAAGGATCGTAAAGCATCCATGAATCAGCTTTAAATTCTTCCTTTTCAAGGAATATGTATTCTTTCATAAGAGGATCATAACGATTCACCCGGTTACTGTCCAGATATTCATTATACAGCTTGACGAACCATTTTTTTGCCGTTTTGGCGTCCTTCAGTTCGTGGTAACACTCGGCGATTTTATACACGGCGTCATCTGTAAGAATGTTTTTCGGATATCTGGCGATATACAGTTTGAAAAGCGTGATAGCCTGGTTCAAATCCTTCTCTTTGTCTCCGATATTCATCATGTAAGAACAGGCGGTGGCATAAAGGAAAAAAGGGAAATACGCTGCGCCCGGATATTCCTTGATGAATTTTTCAAATACCTGAAGGTTTCCGGGAGAAATTCTGTTTATGTTGATGTCAAAAAAAATGGATTTATCCCTTATGGATTTCAAAGCCTGAAGGTCTTTGCCTTCCGGAAGGACAATTTCAACAGGAAGAGGAGGAAAGTTAAATTGGACGGAACGCCCTTCGTAAGTTCCGTTCAGGGTAATGGAAAGGACCGCCTTGCCGGGTTTGTCGAAAATCAAACCGACTTCCGAATCCTCGGAATAGAGAATCATCAAGGAGACTCTTTCCACCTGCCCCGGGTATAACTCAAACGAATAATAGGGATAAAGGGAAGGTCCAAAAACGCCCTTGTAATCCTCGGGCAATTGATTGGGCTTCATGATACTGACCTTGACGTCTCCATAGGAGAATGCGAGGCGGGATTGAAATTCAATCATTTCATCCGTGATATTCTTTAAACCGAAAGTGACATAAATGGGTTCGCCAACCACATAAGACGCCTTGTTCAGAGTGGCGACAGCCGCTATTTTCTGGGGAGAATCCGCGAAAACTTTGGGGGGAGGAAAAAATATCAAGACAACAAACAAAAAAAACAGCGGGAAAATATTCTTCATGGAAATTCACCTTATTTGAAAATTTGGCGAAAATATACCGCTCCATCACCGCCATCGAGGGCGCTGGATACCCAGACTACATCGACGCCATGTTCGCCGCCAAGACAACAATCCGGCTGCGAATAAAACAGTTTCTGCCCATCTGAAATCAATTGACTTTCGTGAAAAGAGCGCGGATGCGTTCCTCCTTTAGCTGTTGCGGCAAAAATCTGCCCCCCGAATATGCTTTCTCCTCTCCAACACGCATAAATGGTTCCATCGGAACCAATGACTCCGCTCGGGACGCTGTTCATCCATCGAGGATTGTCATCAACCAGGACAGTCCTTCCCCTTGAGGAATCCCCCTGGGGGCGCAAATAAATCCGGTCTGTCGATCCGTCAGAATCATACCACAGCGCATAGAAGAGTCCCTCCTCATCCGCCATGATGAAAGGCAGGCGATTCGATGGAATATTTTCAAATCCGGCTGGATCATAACGCATCCATGTTTCGGTTTGCAGATTCAGGAGGGTGGCATGAAGAGCGAAATTCGATTCACGAAGCCCGTACCATACAATCACGGGGGTGGGACGCAGGAAAATCTGAGGATAAACATTATAATCCCTGGCATCGGGGCGGGAAACCTGAGTTTTGACAAAACGTCCCTTGTTATCCTGTGTGGAACACATAATCGCATACCTGCTGCCGCGCCCTTCCTGCCATGCGACAAACACCCGGTTGGTTCCGGATTCAACTCCGATATCAGGAAACTCGCAATTTTTATCGGAGGTTTGGGTTAACGGGGCGTGAAAAAACCATTCGTTCTTCAGGCGGAAGGCGTAATATACAGCCGACGACTCGAGATCGGTGAATATCCAGGTAACATGGGGATTACCATTATCATCGAGGGCAATCTGAGGATCGGCGTTGTTGCCCCATTCGGAACGGTCCAGGATCATTTCGGGTCCCCATTCCCGGTTTAATCTTTCCCGAAAAAAAATGCGGGCGCGGTCTTCCTTTACGCCCTGCCATACGATGTATATGCGATCCCTGCAGGACGCCACTCTGGGATTGCTGCAATGATTCGATACAATGCTGATTCGTTCCTGAAAATGGGATTTCTGCGCGAAAACAAAGCCGTTCCCAAAAAGAAACGCCAGAACCGCAAATAATATCATTATGTACGGTTTTTTCATTTTTATCTCAAAACCCTATAGTAGATAAATTTGAATCAATACTTCATGCCAGATGGCATAATCAACCAATTTCTAGAGATTATGGATGCAAAAACGGCGTAAAGCGTCAATCCTCCAGCGTTCCATATTCCGCCTCGATGCGCCCCCCGGAAAGAGAATTGATTTTCAAACCAGCGCCGAAAACGCCGTCCATGAGTTTGTCCGCCAGACGCTCAGCGGTCAAATCCCCCTGAATCTGAAAAATAGCCACGCCCTTGCGCAATTCCGGGGTTCCAATCGCTATTACCCCCCTTATCATCTGGATTTCATCCTTCATTTTCTTCATGTCTCTATAAGTAAGACCCTTCACAATCAATTCAAGTTTGTTGGTATGTTTCTGCCAATCCTGTAATATTTTTTCTATAATCAAGGGAGCGACCTTTCGCGCCGCGCGCTGAAAGGCAAGCCGAATGGCGACAGGTTTTCCCTCCGCAGAGGCGTAATCGAAACTGTTCACCGATCCCAGAAGGTCCGCCGTATCCGTGTATATGATCCTGGCGTCCAGGTTTCCCCTGTAGGAATTCAGCGATAATCCATAGGCATTGGAAGAGCCTTCATAATCCGCTATAGCCTGGAAGACAACGATAATCTGGGCGCCGAATCTCTGCCCAAGGGCTGCAGCGGCATCGAGATCATCCGGATTGAGGGCGACGTCGCGCGCCTTGATGAGCTCCACCTGGCTTTCATCCACCAGATCGAAACCTCTTTCTATGAGGATTTCCTCGATGACCGTTTGAGCGGAAACGGAATTCTTGGGATCGTCTCCCGCCTTTTCCACGCCGATGAGCATCAACTTCGGGTATCCCTTTTCCTCCTTCAATATTTGAACAGCCAGGAGGTCGCTGTGCAGATCGGCAAGCGCCACCTGGGCGGAAATCACCACCCGGTAAAGATCGCCTTCGCTGTTACGGGAAATGACCTTGAATTTCCGAACATACCCCGCAGATTTCGTGAGGATTCTGTCTGAAAGGAGCTGGTAGTTTTCTACAATGGTCTCGCTATTGACCAGAACTCCGAGACCTGTATGCACGGCATTGCGTTTGGCGTCCAGGAGGGCTTCATCATAAGCTCGGTCGATCTGTTTTCCCGGAACAAGGGCGGACACGCCTTCCGCAACGACAGTTTTATACTCCTGTTCCTCCCCCGCATAAACCCGGGAAAAATTAATAAGAAGCGCTGCGCTCAAAATCCACAAAATTGATCGTACCGGCTTGATTCCAAACATGTTCATAATATATCCACCTGTAGAAAAGAATCCTTGAACAATAAATAAGCAAAAAACGAGCCTGAAAACAAAAAACAATACGAAACAGGAAAAACGAAACTTTTTTGAGTATATAACATTGATTAGAAAGAAGTTACATATTGATCTCTTATAAAAAGGGTTTTCATTTGAAAAAGAAAAGGAT
>JAFGFK010000473.1 GCA_016931135.1 Candidatus Sumerlaeota bacterium
AAAGGAGGGAAAAGATATGGCAAATGGGGAAACTTCAGCAAATGAAGCCGAATTGAAGGCGCACGTCGATCTGATCGAGAAGAATCTGACGGATTTGAAAAGCGCCACCCTGACATCCGTATGGGTAGGGCGCTTCGTTCTCCTGGTGATTTTCATTGTGATCCTTCTTCAAATCGTATCCATCTACAAAATATTCACCAACTTGGATAAGGAAGCCTATGTCAAGGCAGCGCAGGAGGAAGTCGAGTCTCTATTGCCGAAGGTTTATGAGGAAGCGGGAACCCTGGCGGAAAATCTGGCGCCTGTTTACCAGGAGGCCCTCCTGAAGGAATTTGACGCCTCCATGCCTAAAATCGCGGAGACTTTTTCCAGGGAGATGGACCTTTTTGTGGCGCATGTGGGGGAAAATATCGAAAAAAGCCTGGATCAGCGGTTCAAGAAAGTTCTGAATAAACAGCTGGACATCCTCGCCAAAGAAATGCCGGAACTCAAAGACGATGCAAAACGCAAGGAAATCATGGACAATGTCCTTGATTGCGCATACACCGCAGGGCAAAATCTCTCCGGAGACCTCTTCAAACCCCAGATCGACGCCCTGGCAAATTTGAGCGCCACCCTCGACATCGTGGAAGTCCCCGCAGAAATCCAAAAGATGAACGATTCCAATCTTTTGTATTTCACAACCAACAAGATAGGCGATCTCTTTCTCTTGAAAATGGTGGTGTTCGAGGACATTTTCATCGAATCCGTAAAAAAAGACATTCATGGAAAGTGAGGTGGAACCGATGAGTGAAATCGCTGTTATCCAAAAAAAGGTAAATGATATAAACGAACAATTGACAAAAGACATTCTGAAGAAAAAGAACGCGATGATCGCCTCCATCATCGGGGGCGTGATTCTCATTATCATTGTGATGTTTTATTTCGGTTGGATCAAGGGGCTGATCAAGGAGGTGATCCAACCGGAAGGGCTGGCGCTCATGGCGGGCGGCGAAATCCGAAAGGCTCTGCCTCAGGTCTCCAAAGAACTGGAGGCGCAGCTCAAAGCCGAGGCGCCCACGGTCGCCAAATACTCGAGCGAACAGGCGCTCCTCGCCATTCCCGATGGACGCATTTTCCTGGAAGAGGAGTTCATCCGGAAAACCGAAGAGGCGATGGATCAATTCATTGGAGAATTCGACAGGGTCGTTTCGGAAGCCCTCGAGGAAAATCGCCCGGTCATCGTCGGATTCATGAAGGACGCCAATAATCCGGATAAAAAGGAAGAACTAACGGACAATATCTACAAATCCCTCAAGGATCAATTCAACCAGGATTACATCAAGGAAGACATCGATTCCTATACCAAGGTGCTGGTGCGTTTGAATGATAAAATCAAACGTCTGTACCAGGGAACGGATTTGACGGAGGAAGAGGCGATCGTTCGGGATATCATCTTCGCGATGCGGGAACTGGCAAAGCGCGGAGCGCAGGTAAAAGTCGAATAATATCGAATCTCAAGATTTATATAAGGGGCTGTATCCTGGATGAGATCGGATACAGCCCCTTTTTACGGAAGAAAAGAATGAATGCGAAGGGTGAAAAGGGGAAAAACCAAATCATCGTGATACTGGGGGCGGGACTTGCCGGGCTTTCCTGCGCGTTGCGACTCACGGAACTCGGATACCATAATATCACCCTTCTGGAAAAAGAGCCGTATCCGGGAGGGCTTGCCACGTCCATTCATTTCAAGGGGCATACAAGCGACCTGGGACCCCATCGCATTCATTCCGAGGTAAAGGAAGTTCTCGAGTTCCTCGATAAATGGTGCGGGAATCTACCGGTAAAATGCAGCCGTAAAAGCCATATGTTTATCAACGGCGGATACCTCCCCTATCCCCCGGATTTTTTCAACACCATCCGCCATTTCGGTATGATCGACATGGCGCGGTTTGCCGGAAGTTATCTTTACGCGCTTGCGAGTAGGATTGTATCTTCCCCGCATGAGGAAAACTACGAAACCATGATGGAGCGCGCCTTTGGAAGGGCGCTGTACCGCGCCATCGTCAAGCCCTACACGGAAAAGACCTGGGGAATGGAGGCAAAGGACTTATCCGGCGATGTGGCAAGGGCGCGGATTTCCGCAGCAGGGCTCTCTTCCCTTATAAAAAGGCTTTTTTTGAGGGAACAAAAGGGAAGGGAAACCGCGCTTCGGGAATTCATTTATATCAAGGGGGGGATTGAAAACCTCGCGAACCGCTTCAGAAATATTCTGGAATCAAAGGGCGTGAAATTTATACTGGAAGGCAGCGCCGATCGAATCGAGAATAAAAGCGATTCGGCTTTGAAGATTACATACCGGAAAGGGGATCGGGAAGAATCTCTGGATGCGGATTTCTGTTTTTCCACGATCCCGCTTCCGGAACTGGTTTTTAAAATCAGGGGATTTCCACAGGATGCAAACATCCTTGAAGCCGCTCAATCGCTCTCCTATCTTTCCATGGTTCTGGTTTTCGCAAGGGTGAAAAAGGCGCGAATTTCTCGAGATACCTGGCTTTATTTTCCGCAAAGGGATATTATCTTCAACCGGGGTTACGAGGCGAAAAATTTCGACCGCGCCATGGGACCCGAGGGAGAGAGTCTTATTTGCCTGGAGATTACTTGCAGAAAAGACGATGGGGTATGGAATACGCCGGAGGAAGTCCTGGGAAAAAGGGCGTGCGATGATCTTGTGAAAACAGGACTTGTAAAAGATGGAGAAATACTGGATGTAAAAACCGCGCGCATCACCCACGCCTACCCGGCGTATGATCTCCATTACAGGGAGAATCTGGATGCGATATGGGGATATCTGGGGAAAATCCCGCTATTGATCACTTTGGGGAGGCAGGGGCTTTTTCATCATAACAACATGGATCACTCGATCTATGAGGGCATGATGGCAGCGGAATATTTCGCGGAAAAAGAAAACCCCTCATCCCATTGGTACCAGGATGAGGGGCGATTCAGGAAACTCAGGATCGTGGATTGATAAATCAAATAATGAAAAAAGGGGTGAAGGAAATTTTCACCCCTGAACTT
>JAFGFK010000474.1 GCA_016931135.1 Candidatus Sumerlaeota bacterium
AATGGCGAGTATGCCAAGCTGTGCCATCTTCAGGGTATATTCATCGATGCAGATGGAACGTTAAAATCCGGTTGATCTTTTTCAAGATTTAGTTTGAACGCATCTCGGAACGTTTTTGATATGGTATCCGCATAATGAGAACCAAGTCTTTTGCAGGAAAATTTCTTTCCCGCCTGGAGAAAATAGACAGGCGCCAGATAGAATCCTATCTTTCCAACCTGGTTCAGGAACGCGAATTTCTCGATGTGATCTTCAACCGGATGGAAGAGGGCATCATTGTCACGGATGCGAATCGCCGCATCCTTTTCATGAATGCGGCAGCGTGCAAAAACCTGTCTCTGAAGGGGGACCCCGCTCAGTATGCCGGGAAGATACTGACAGACCTGATTGCCAGCAGCCACCTGCGGGAACGAATTACGAATTTTGACATGAACAAAGATCAAGATATAGCGGAGGAAATTAAGGTCAACAAACCGCGGGGACATATATTGAAAATCAGATTCCTCCCCATACAGGACGATTCCGGAGACATCAACAGCATCGTTTTCCTTATCAGCGATATCACGGAACAAAAACTCAAGGAGTTCACCTTGATGCAGCAGCAGCGAATCTGCGCCCTGGCGAACCTGACCGCCGGCGTGGCGCATGAAATCAAGAATCCCTTGAACTCCCTCCAGATTCACGCCCAGCTGCTCAAGAAATTCCTTTCCACTCAAAAAAAGAATACCGATCCCGAACAAAAGGAACGGAACCAGAAATCCATCGATATCATCCTGGAGGAAATTTCCCGTTTATCGGAGATTGTCAACCAGTTCCTGATGGCGGTCAGACCCCAAAAAATCGCCTTCCACCCCGGAGATATCAACCATATTCTCAAGCGCCTCGCTGAAACAATCTCCCCTATCCTGGAACAAAAAGGCGTCAGGCTGATCATGAACCTGGAACCCACCAAAGTGGAGATTCTTTCCAACGAGGAAAGATTGTACCAGGCATTCTGGAATATCGCACAAAATGCCCAGGAGGCAATGGAGAACACCGAAAATCCCATCCTGAAGATCACCACGCGCATCGAAAGCCAGAAACTCGCCATTGATTTCAATGACAACGGATGCGGAATAGCGGAAGAACATTTTGAAAATATTTTCGATCCCTATTTCACAACCAAATTCAGCGGTTCGGGAAGGGGACTGATGCTTGTTTATCAAATCGTGAACGAACATGGAGGACAGATCGACATCAAAAGCGCAAAGGGAAAAGGAACCCAGGTGACCATTACCCTGCCCCTTTCCCGGCGCCTTGTTCGTTTCCTTACAGAAAGAACGGATGAAGATGAAAAGAAAAATACTGATCGTTGATGACGAAAAAAACACAAGGGAAGGTTTGAAATGGGCGCTTGAAGGGAAAAACCATGAAATCTCCCTTGCTGCGAACGGACAGGAGGCGACAGACCTCCTTTCCATTCAGCCCTTCGACCTCGTGATCACGGACCTCAAAATGCCGCACATGGACGGGATGCAGCTCCATGAATATATTCATTCCCGCCACCCGCAAACCTTTGTAATCATCCTGACAGGGCACGGCACAGTGGAAAGCGCAAGGGCGGCGTTTAAAAAAGGAGTATATGACTACATCGAAAAACCGGTCAACATCGACGAACTCAATCAAATCGTGGAACGGGCGCTCCGGGAGAAAAACCTCGAAGAAGAAAACGAAGAGCTGAAAAGAAACCTCGAGGAACACTATGGATTGAACAACATCATCGGAAAATCAGAGCCGATGAAACAGGTCTATAAAAGAATCATCCAGGTCGCCCCCACAAAAGCCACGGTCCTGATCCAGGGGGAAAGCGGAACAGGCAAGGAGCTGATCGCTTCAGCCATTCACTACAACTCCCCGCGAAAAAGCAGACCCTTCATTAAACTCAACTGCGGCGCCCTCACCCCCACGCTCCTGGAAAGCGAACTGTTCGGACATGAAAAAGGCGCCTTCACCGACGCTCATCGCCAGAAAATCGGGCGCTTCGAGCTGGCGGATGGCGGAACCATTTTCCTCGATGAGATCAGCGAAACATCGCTGGAATTCCAGATCAGGCTGCTCCGCGTCCTCCAGGAACAGGAGTTCGAGCGGGTGGGAGGCGCGCAAACCATTCATGTTGACGTTCGTATTATTACCGCCACCAATCAGAATCTGAAGGAACGCATGGAAGCCGGCGCATTCCGGGAAGACCTTTTTTACCGCTTGAACGTCATTCAGATCAATGTGCCTCCCCTGCGCGAACGAACCGAGGACATTCCCCTCCTGGTGGACGCCTTCCTCAAGGAATTCTGCAGGGACAACAATAAATCCCTTCTCAAGATATCCCCCAAAACCATGACATTACTGCAGAATTTCCCCTGGCCTGGAAACGTCCGGCAGATTCGAAACGTAATCGAAGGCATGGTGGTGATGGCAACCTCGGATGAACTGACGCCTGATAATCTTCCTGATGAAATTCGCGCCTCGGGCGATAAGGATCATTACATTCGGATTCAAACCGGCGTACCGCTTTCGGAGGTGGAGAAACAGACCATCGAGTCCACGCTGCGAGCAACCAACGGGAACAAGGCAAAAACCGCGCGTATATTGGGTTTGGGGCGCAAAACCCTTTATCGCAAACTACAGGAATACGGAATTGAGTAGGAGAGAATAAAGCCATGTATTTCATAGGAATCGACAGCGGCACCCAATCCACCAAATCCCTGATTGCCGATGGGGAAACGGGACGGATTCTTGCAACGGCGTCCCATCCAACGCCCCTTATTGAAAACCTTCCCCCGGGGCACAAGGAGCAGCATCCGGAACAATGGTGGGAGGCGGTGCGCGTCTCGCTTATAAAAGCCCTTTCAAAATCGGGCGTCGATCCCAGGGAGGTGAAGGGCATAGGCGTCTCCGGGCAACAACACGGATTCGTTCCCCTGGATAAAGAAGGGAAGATCATCCGCCCCGCCAAACTCTGGTGCGATACAAGCACGCAGAAACAATGCGAGGAAATCCTCGAGGCTGTCGGCGGATTGAGACATTGCATCGAATTCACAGGGAATGGCGTCCCCGCAGGATTCACCGCATCGAAAATCCTCTGGTTGAAACAAAATGAACCGGAAAACTATGCGCGGCTCCACACGGTCCTGCTCCCCCATGATTATATCAATTTCCGGCTCACCGGCGAAAGAAAAATGGAATGGGGGGACGCCTCCGGCACTTCCCTCATGGATGTGAAAACCCGAACATGGAATAAAGAGATGATCAGGGCAATCGATCCCAAACTTGCTGATAAACTTCCGCCTCTTGTTCCATCCAGCGAACCCATGGGAATCCTGTTGCCCTCGATAGCGGAGGAATTTGGCTTCTCTCCCGATACAATCGTCAGCTCCGGCGGAGGGGACAACATGATGGGCGCCATCGGAACCGGAAACGTGCGACCCGGCATTGTAACGGCAAGCCTGGGAACATCCGGCACGATTTACGCCTGCAACGACAAGCCCGTGATCGATCCGGAAGGCGAGATCGCAGCCTTCTGCGACAGCGCGGGCAACTGGCTCCCCCTTCTCTGCGTGATGAACGTCACCGTTTCCACGGAATTGATCCGCTCCCTTTTCGACATGAATTTTGCCCAGCTGGACGCTGCCGTAGAAAAAGTTCCCCCGGGTTCGGACGGTATGATTCTTCTGCCTTACTTCGATGGTGAACGCACCCCCAATGTTCCGGATGGAACCGGCGTATGGTTCGGCGTCCATGCAAAGACATGGAATCCGGAGCGCATCGCCCGCTCAGCCATGGAAGGCGCCACCATGACCATGAACTACGGATTGAACCGTCTTCGTGAGCTGGGAATAAAGGCTGACGAAATCCGCCTTACAGGCGGCGGATCGAAAAGCGCAACCTGGAGAAGGATACTTGCCGACATCTTCAACGCCGAGGTGGTAGCCATGTCGCACTCCGAGGGAGCGGCTTATGGCGCGGCGCTCCAGGCGCGATGGATATACGCCCGGGAAAAGAATGAAAAAACCGATCTGATCCAACTATCGGAATATTGGGTAAAAACGGATGAATCCACGCGGGTTTCCCCTGATCCCAATCATGTTTCGCTTTACAGGGAACTCCAGGAGCTCCATGATCGACTCTCTCTTTCCCTGAGAGATGTTTTTCCCCTTCACAGAAAAATAATCGAAGCATGAAAAAGAGGCGGAACCGCGCCACAGCGCTATACCGCCTCTTCCCGCATGTTATTTGATTTATTTTATTCGTACAACGACCAGGAGGCATCGGCATGCAATGCGCTGGTTCCGCCGATGTAATCCGCGCCGCCGGAAAGATTCGAACCTGTGGTTCCCTTTCCTCCAAAAGCCGTGTTGTCCACATCCATAAAATCCGCCGACGCCACATCTGTATCCATCCAAGTAATATAGCACGGATTGTCGTTAATTACATGAGAACCAAGATTGATCGCGCCGGGTCCGGCTGTTTCCACTGCCAGGGCGTACTCGTAACCGGGGGCATCCTGGGTTACGAGCGCCGAATAATCCACGTCGTACGCGCCGGAGCTGGAATTATAAATGCCGGTAAGACCGGCGCCGGAAATGATGGTATTGGTTATAGCGATATTCCTGTTGGAAAAAGAGGTGGTTTTATACCTTGGGGAACCGACGCAGGAGGCGCGGAAATCGTAATTCACGTTGGTTCCCGCAGCGTAACCGCAATTATGGAATGTTACGTTATCGATAATCGCGGTGGATGTAACTCCCGGCGGAAGCGCGCCAAAGGCGTGAAACTGAATCCCCGGCAACTTGGAGTTGGCTATAATCGTATTGGTTACGCTCTTGACGAATCCCCTCCCGAATGTTTCCTGTTCTTTCAAGCCGCTGTTGTCAAAATTCACCATGATGCAGTTATTCACCTCGCAGATGGTGGCTTGGGTTGGGCTGGTATCATTGGAGGTATTGAATATCCCGTCAGAATGGCAATTATAAAAGATGACGGGATTGGTATCGGAACCATTGACCTTGACATATCCGCCATTATTATTGGTGACGCCTCTTCTCGGGGTTTGGGAGATCACGCAACCTTCCCCCAGGTTGAGAAACGCATTGATGATATCCTTGATATCGCCCTCCATGGAGAGGAAAAATGCGTCGTTATTGCCTTCGCCGGTTCTGGGATCGAGCATGGTGAAGGACTTGTTGAATGCGGAGACAACGAGGTTCGTGGCGTTCATGGTGATGGAGCCGCCTTCGGTTCGCGAAACCAGATCGATGGCGGAATCTCCAAAACCCACTGTACCGGCTGCGTCGAGAAGGACTTCGACAGATACGCCATCTTCCAAGCCGGTTGAAATGATCGGGGCGTTGGAGCCGTTATTCGCAGTTACCATGACATTGTCAACCGTGATGGTGGTATGAACGCCGTTGATTCTCGACATGAAAAAGAGTCCATCATCGGTTGGGGCATCTGCGGCGGAAGGCATGAAAATGATATGTTCGAGAGTTAGATTTACATCCTGTCTAAAGAAAAAACCGCAGTCATTTGCGACTGCGCCGAAACCGGATTGCTTGAGCGCCACGATGGCGTTCACGCCCTGCCCCTGGATGACAAGGTCTTCATCCAGGATATGAAGCCCTGATGCAGAGGCAGCCTCGGCATCGATGAAAATCGCTTCATCAATGGGAACAGCCGTGATGATATGGATGGCGTCTGAAGTGGCGTTGCCGTGATTTTTCCCCACCCCGCTTCCATCCGTTCCTGCGGTTACATCGCCGGACGCCTGGAAGCTGGTTATAGCTGTCTGGAGGGAATTAAAGGTTGAAATGTTATCCGGCGAGGCAAGGCTGGCATCCACCGTGACGGTTTGAGCCCAAATTGCAAGAGGCAGCGAAAGAATACAGGCGATAAAAAATACCTTCTTCATTTCGAAACTCCTTTCCTTTGCGTAAGTATAATTTTCATGATAAGCGATCGCATTCGCTTAATATTTGATTTAGTCGCCTGATCAGATAATTCCTGTCAATGGAAATCGAACTGGCGCGGGGCGTCGGGCGCACATCAGTTTTCCGAGTGAGTGGTTGCGCTATGGGGTCAAACTCTATAAAAATCCTTCTAACTATCCTGAGTTTTTTCTGC
>JAFGFK010000057.1 GCA_016931135.1 Candidatus Sumerlaeota bacterium
CAGAGGAAGGTAAGAATGAACGGATATAAAGAAACAAATAAGAATCTCCTCTGCGCCTCTCTGCGCTTCTCAGCGTCCTCTGCGTTGAAAGAAATTAAAACGCAGAGCCCACAGAGGAAGGTAAGAATGAACGGATATAAAGAAACAAATAAGAATCTCCTCTGCGCCTCTCTGCGCTTCTCAGCGCCCTCTGCGTTGAAAGAAATTAAAACGCAGAGCCCGCAGAGTTCGCAGAGAAAACTTAGATGAAGGTAAGAATGAGCAGATATAAAAAAAATAAAAAAATTAATCTCTGCGCTTCCTCTGCGATCTTTGCGTACTCTGCGTTTAGAAAATTCTCC
The DNA here is from genome assembly GCA_016931135.1 of Candidatus Sumerlaeota bacterium. GTDB lineage: Bacteria > Sumerlaeota > Sumerlaeia > MWCT01 > MWCT01 > JAFGFK01. The sequence continues at coordinate 342 of JAFGFK010000057.1, forward strand.
GCGCTTTGTCCGCGTTTTAGATATTTTTTTTCGTCTATTTTTAACCTTTTGGAGGATTTGAAAATATGATCCGTATGAAAAAATATCTTCGAGTGATCGCTTGTCTCGTGCTGATTTTCACGATTCATACTTTCCTGGGTATAGACCAGATTGTTTACGTTTACGCCCAGGGAGGGGAGGGCGATCCTGAACAAGCGCCCTATGAATTGACCGCCATTCAGGATGTGAATAACTTCAACTTCGATGGACGTTACCGCGCCCTCGATCTTTATGAATGGGTCAGAACCAATATTTCCTATGAACCATACTCCGGAACTCGCAAAGGCGCGAACGCAACTTATTTGAGCGGTTCCGGAAACGCCCTGGATCAGGCGCTCCTCCTCGGATCCCTCTTCAATCTTGCGGATGTTCCCTGGCGTTTGGCAACGGGAGACGTCCGGCTTCCCATGCGGGACGCCCTGGGATGGCTCTGCGTTTCCTCCGCAGATCAGGCAGCCCAGCTTTTGACAAAAGCCGGCGTTTCATATAAAATCTATCCCGGCTCTTCCAACCCGCAGTACCTGATCCTCCGCGATCATGTCTGGATTGAATCCAAGGTGGATTATTTCCCTATGCGCGGCTCTGCAGCGGATGACGCCACTACTGGCGTCTTCGCCAATGAAGGCGATCCGGCGGAATCCTGGATCGCCCTCGATCCGGCTGTGACTGTTTATAATAAATACCGCATGGGAAACCTGATCAATGCCCTCGGAGAGGATTCCCAGGGCATGTTCGATCTTATCCAGTTGGAATCGGGCGACATCTTGGGTGATGAAGGAATTTCCATCAATAACCTGCCCGGCGATCTGATCGAAAATACCGCGCAAAAGGCAGGGGAGGGACTCAAGGGATTTCTGAAAGCCCGGAATACAACCATTGGAAATATCCTGCGCGTTCCAGGGGAAACAAGGATGGAACCCAGGCAAGGGCTTCCCGGCAACCTGCCTTATGATGTTATCGGTTCAGTTAAAACAATTGATCCAGACAGTGATGACAGCCTCACCAACTTCCTTACGGAACAGCGCGAGTATGCATCCCTGGAACTGTATTTCGGAAGTCAGAGACTCCTGCAAACAGGCAACATCGGCGTCTCCCGCATTGCGCAGGAAGGAGCAGCCATTTATTTCGAAGAGGATCCCGAGGATGAAATTATTGAAGATCTGTATTCTCAAGGAAACGCCTGCCCGGTAGCAAGAGATTTGGGCAAAGTCAGACCCGTGATCCGCATCGGCGATGTCAAACTCACATTAAATGAAAATGATTTTGGTTCTGATTATTATCCATTCAACCTGGGAACCGAGTTGAAATTAAAGGTTCTTTTAAACGGCGCCAACATCGGCGAAATCCCAATCATTACAGGCGGACAATACGAATTCTGCGGCATCCGCACATTGAGCGAACCGGACGCAAACCGCAGATACGAAAACCTGATCGAGTATTCCGAAAAAATCGGCAGTGAAACAGGTTACCTTACTACGGTAAATCCGGAAGACGTTATCCAGGAGTTTTTGCAGCTCAGCGCTCAATCGGTTCTGCTTCAACAGGAACGCTTCGAAAAACTGGGACTCGCTGCTGTCGGTTTCACACCGGTCAGCGCCCAGGCGCAGCCTGTTCTTGCAGGCATTGTTCCCACTGTGGAGGGAGATAATATATCATCGCCTGCTCTTGTGGTTTTCCATCTTGCGGATAAAACCCGGGAAGCCCTCATTCCGCGCATATTCGAGCCTTTTGCCTCGCAAAAATCCGCTAAACGCCTCGACGCCCTTATCAAGGATGTCGCCCTTACCACAGCGTTTGAACCCCTTACAGGAAATGACTCTGCCCAGTCCGCTTCCCGCCTCATGAAAATCAATAACGAATGGGAGAAATCCCAGGATCAGAGCGGTATGGTGAGCACGCTTCTTCGCAGCCCCAATGCCAGCGATCTGAACGGACGCGTACCCGCATCCCTAAGCGGACTCCAGGATAAGGTAGCCCTGGATCTGCGCAATACAGACCTTGTGCTCATCGATGACGAGATATTCGGTCTGGATGTCGCAGGGCAGGATAATGGCAAAACCGGATGGGCATATTGGCGCTATGAAAGCGCGACGCCTTCCGGAAAAATGATCTCCCCGGATGGCTTTTCCGTAAGCGCGTATGCGCCGCTGAATGCCCTGTATCCCCTCGATATGCTTATCGGCGCATCCAAACCGCGTTTTCAGACCCTGCTTACTCGCGCCATACCCTGGGCTGATGGCGCAACAGGCGTAACCGCTGCCATGGAACCCGGCATGACCGCTTGCGCATGCCTCACAGCGCCCTGGCTGGAACCTGAGGACACTCTTCCGGAATTGGAAGCCCTTCCCGCCTCTGCCATCGCATTTTTCGGCGCTGCGGACTTCTTCTCCAGACCTATTGTGGAGGAACTCTTCGTTTCACCCCAAATCCTGAATTCCATAACCGTTGGAGAAAATCCAGCCAAAACGCAAGTAAACGTAAATGTCACCATGTCCAATAAGGTGGATATCCTGAAACTTTTCTTTGAGGATGAAGCGGGTAATCAGGATTTTTCCTTTGATCCTGTTTTGGATAATGACAGCCGGATTTATGATCTGGAAATAGATCTTCCCATCACGCCCAATGAGATTACCGAGGGAACTCATGTTGTGGTTGCCCGCGGCGAATATGATACAGGCGTTAAATCGGATAGAAAGACCGCTTCCTATATCGTGGATAACACCGCGCCCGCACTGGAAATCGCCACAACAACCGCCACGCTCTCCGGACGCTACACCATCAAGGCTAAGGTGTGGGATCAAAATATCCAGGAATATGAACTCAAATGGAAGAAAGCCTCGGATAATGATTGGAGGGGCGTTCTCGCATCGGGAAATCAGAACCTGCCCCTGCTTATGCCCATAACGACCATTGATTCCCAGGCATTGGGCATGTCAGGCAGTATTGTATTCGGTCTTTTTGCCTCTGACATGGCGGGAAACGCCTCGTCAACCAACGCCTCCCTGAATTTCCTGAATGATATCACCCCGCCCCAGATTTCGCTCAGCTCAGAACCTCTCAACATGATCGACAACGGCGCGCAATGGCATGATTATATTACCATGATATTTACGGTTCATGAAAATGTGGCGGATATGAATTCCTATCTGAAATCCGTGAAATTCTATCTGCAGAGCCAGGACGATCCCAATAAAGCCCCTGAAATATATGTCGATGAGGTTTATACATCCCCATCCCGTTATTCTTATCATCCCTGCGGTTTTCCCTATATAATGTTAGGCGTATTCGATCGATTCCAAATCAATACCTATGACATCAAGCGCAGCTCAGCCACGGAAAAATGGACGCTTTTCGTAGAAGCCACGGATTTCGCAGGCAATACCAGCCGCATCGAACGCAGAGACATCCAGATCAAAAACCTTCTCTGGAATTTTTATGTCGATCCCGCGTCCTTTATCGTTGGGGAAGGCAGATACTCCAACATCAAAGCCAGTTTTACCGAACCCTTGAACTGGAAGGTGGAGATTTGGGGAGGACAACCCAGACGAAAAATCAAGGAATTCTCGGATTATGGGATAACTGTATCCAGGCTATGGTACGGGGATGATCCTGAATCTGAAACTGGGTTTGCCACCCCTGGTCTCTATGACGTTTACCTTACCTTCTCTCAATTTGGATATGAAAGAACCCTCAGGCGCGCCATCTCCCTTGCCAGCGCGACTAATCCCCATTGCCCCTGGATCAAGGAAATCCGCTCCGTTGCATCCCCGGGCGCCGCTGAATTCAAAAGCCGCATCACTATTGACGACCCGAATGCCGTAGGCCAAATGGGTAGCGAGTTTATGGCAACCAGCTCCTTCCCCTTTATCGAAATTACTGCCGAATTGGGGGAATCCATAGCGCCGTATCTGGATGGCGGATGGAATCAAAAACCGGACTTGACGTATCCCTATGATGATTGCTACTGGGCTCTGGAATTCAAATCCTCTATGGCGTTCCCTACTTATGACGATGTGTTCGGCTCCACCAAAGACCCCGGCAAAATCGCATTTGATCGCGAACACTGGCGCATGATTGCCTGGGGGCATGATTATCCCAAAGACGGCATTGTAAAAGGATGTCTGAATACCACCCCTCTTTCATTCGGATATTATGACGTGCGTCTCTGGATGACTGATGGCACATGGACGGTGCAGCGCCTGGTATTCTTCCTCAAGGTCACGCCCGATGGACCCCCGCAGCCCGTTCCCGGCAGCATCGGCGCCCTTACACTCTCCGCTGTAGATATGTCCATCCCGTTCAACGGCGTGAATGTGGAAGTCAAACGCTCCTATAACTCCCACGACGTTTACAAACCAGGTCCCCTCGGTTATGGCTGGAAACTCCACGGCGTGTCCCTGGAAATCGAAGGATTCCCCCAGGGCGACGGCGAATATGACGAAGCCATGATCACACTCCCGGATGGAAGAAAATATTTCTTCTGCAATAACCCTGCAAGTAACGTGACATTCCAAAATAATTCCTGGAACAATAAAGGCAGATACAATACGCGTCCCTTCGGCATGGAACTCTACCGCCCTGGGGGAAGCTGGCAATACCATTGGCCCTATGCGGAAACAACGCCGGTTATCGGGCCTGAAACTGTTGTGCGCTATCTGGATCCAGGCGCCCCCACAAAACCTATCAAGCTTCAATATACAGGGGCAAACGGGCATATTTATAACTCCGGCAAAGTCGCTTATCTCCAAACCGAGGATAAAACCTGGTATATCTTTGAATGGAAAACCGGCGACCTCCTCGAAATCATCCCCCCTGATGGACATATCACAAAATTCAAGAAAGAGACTGAAGCGGATATCCTGATCTACGATACCTCGAATCGCCAGATTCGCGTGGAACGCGACGGCGATACCCGCAGAATCAATAAGGCGCTCGATCCATCCGGTAAATTCGTGCAGTATGAATACGATAAAGAAGGCAACCTTTCCATTGTCACGGATCGCAGCGGCAGAAAACGCTTCTATATCTATGACACGCCCGAAATCAAAGATCATCCCATGTTCAAGGATCGCGAAGACCTCACTGGCATGAATAAACACTTCCTCGTGGATGTGCGCGTGGATGACGACCTCTCCGATGGTTATGTAAAACCCATGTTCGATGGCGACCGCACCCCATCAAACATCGATCCCGACGCAGACCCCGATATCTACCTCTCGTACCAGGATTACCCGGGCGATATCTCCATCATGAAAACAAAATACGAAAACGGCATGATCAAGGGATTCGAAACCTACGCAGGCAATGTCTCTATGGAGCATGAGCCCGATCCGAACGCCCCAGGAGGTACGGAACTGATCACCGATGATACGACAGGCGAAAAGGCGTACGTCAAATACGACGGCGAACACCGCGTTACGGAAAAAACCGATCTCGCAGGCGTAAAAACCACCTATCAATACGACGACAGCGAAGGAGCCAACATCCAGGGCGCGCTTATCAGCGAAACCGACGCCCTCGGCAATACCACCAGCTATGAATATCCCAAGTACGACGATAATCATTATTCAAGCTTTGCGGATATGTTCGAGGCGTATGTGGGTTATAAAATCGGGGATGACTCCGCACAAAAGGGCTATCTTACCTCGGAACAAGGTCAGCCAAGTAAATTGAAGCAGAAACTCGGCTCTCAGGATGTTGTCACTGAACTCTCCTACGAAATGAATACGGACAAACTCTCCGCATTCCAGCCAACCAGCGTTAAAGATCCAAACGGCTTTACCACACACATGAGCTATGACGGTAAATTCGGCAAGATGGAAACCATCGAGCCTAAAAACTCGAAGGGCGGGACTATCGCCAGAACGAAAAACTTCTACTACGAATCCGGTAATACGGATGAGATTTATGGAACCCCCCTTTCCGCCGATTCCCCCTCAATCGGGCGGCTCAGCAAAACCATACATTATCCCGATCCCGCAAATGAAACCGTACAGAAAATCACGTATTACGGCTATAAGTTCGTTTATTCGGGCAATGTATTGACGCATGAGGAACACGCGGTAAAAGACGGCGCAACCGGCAAAATCTCTTATTCCAAAGTCGATCCCTCCGGTCTGA
>JAFGFK010000475.1 GCA_016931135.1 Candidatus Sumerlaeota bacterium
ATCTGTATCAATAATGAAAACAATCCGGCAAGCCTGATTGTTGGAAAGGTTTACCGAAGGTTGCCGGATTCTGAAGCCGAAGAGCATAATATGATTCGCGTAATTGATGAAGAAAAATCATAAACTGATGGCTATCTTTACCCATCATCGCTGTTTACCTGAATCTCCGGAGTTCCTCTATATGAATGCCAGATTCGTAAGATATGTATGATTTTCATTTCTTGATCGATCTGATAGATTAACCGATAGGGATTCAGGATAAGTTCACGAATCAGATCAACATTTTTTCCGGGACTATTCGGCCCATGTAAGGATGGTCGATTAAAAATTCGATTTTATCAATGATCGCCATTCCGATCTTTCGCGCAACGGCGGGTTTATCGTTTGCAATGTATTTTACGATATCCCTTAGATCTAAAGTCGCGGTTTCTGTCCAGATTATTTGGATATCCATTTTCCCAGGCTCTTCTTTACTTCTTCATGCGGAATAACGCGACCTTTTCTGATATCTTCAAGACCTTTGTCAATCGCAGCGAGGAAACGAATCTTTTCCTCGATCTCCTCCCATGTGGCTGATTCCGGCAGGTCCTTGATTGATTTGATCGCCGCATCCTTTACGCTCATATTCCAAACCTCTTTTCCGTCTTTTTATTTTTATCCCATTTAATTATGAGAAATAATAAGATTAAATCCGGATTCAAGTAAAGAAAAATATATTAAATCATGAATTTTGAAGGAGGAAATTTTCTTTGAAATAATTTATGGGAACAAGTTCACGAATACTTGAACGCCCAATGCATCGTAAAAGTGAAATTCCCCCCCGAAATCAATGCATCATAAATCCCCGAAATATCGCCTCGGATTTCTTAAGATAGAATATCTCGAAGGAATCGAGCGTGGGGATATGATCACCGGATGCCTCCAGGAGGATTTCACACTCCATGAACCTGCTGGAATATTTCTCTTCGAAATCGAATTTTGCGGAGTTATAATATCCAGTCCATGGAGCGGCTTCTAAATATTCATCAGTATTGGCGAAACGGTATCGCGTTTTGATCGAAGATTCTCCCGGGATGTCGCCCTTGATCTCCGCCCCCTTCCAATCAACAACAGCCTCTGCATCAAATCTGTAAATAAGCGTTCCCGAAGTTAGCGAGTTGTAATCAACGCCAAGTAATTGGAAATACAGATCGTTATCCGGCATCTTTGTCACATTGATCAGGTCTTCCGAAACAAACATCGCGCCTTCCTCATAAGGATTTTCCTCCGCATGCCCCAGTTTCAACAGGCTTTTTCCGGTTTCGGAGCATACTATGGTATAAGCCAGCGACGCGCCCCGCCATTCCTCAGGGATTGTCCAGTTCAAGGGAATATCTACAGCGCCGATCGAGCTGACGGAAAAACTCTGCTTGTGAAGAAGCGCGTCAAAACTGAAGTCGGGAAATCCATCCGGAAGCGCCTTTCGTATCTGGAGCTGCAGCGTATCGTTCCCGAGGGCTTCCGTAATATAAAGCCCCACGCCCCGGAGATGACTAACCGGCGAGACGATTGTCTGTGAAACAAAACGCCCCTTTTCCGTGATATAGGCTTCACCATTATGAGAAGATTGATCGATGGAGAGGTTTTCCGCCTGATCGTAAATCCGAAACAGGCAATCGAATGCAGGGATGGTGATCCAATCGAGGGAATAGGCGCGGATCAGGAGTCCCTCGGGATAGGGATTTGCCGTACTGAGCCGGATTTTCGCGCTTCCGCTCAATATCTTGATCAGGAAAATATAAGATCGCCCATCCAGAACCAATCCATCCAAATCCGGGAAAGTCGCCTCCACTTCGCCGGAGGTTTCGATCAACGCGGTTTCGGAAAAACTGAGAAGACCATCAGGATTATCATCCGGAAAACCCGATGGCAGCGCATTTCTCACTTCCACGCGGAACCGGGAGGGCGCGGAGATGGTCGCGCCAAATGCGATCCTCGAAATACCCGTTGCCTGGGGGATGAACGTCTGCCCGATCCAGTAGGAGCGCGTTATAACCTCGGTGGAAGAGGTAAATGAAGTCTGGCTTAAAACGGGAACCGCTTCGGAACTCTCTATCAACATAGCCTTGTCTGCGTAGTATTCAATATTGACATTTTGCGGGTTGCATCGATGGAATTCCGATTGCGTCGTGATGCGGCGGGAACCGTCGCGAACCTCCTTCATGGAAACGTTTCCATAAATATCGCACACGCTTACAACTGCCGTATCGATCTGCGTTTTATCATAAGAAAAACGCCAGGTATCAGCTGCAATCTTTTGCGTATCCATGCGGGAATAGATGTCGTCGTAATTTCTCACAGCAACCCAGGGCTGCAGCTGATAAATATCCGGAGAGGTTTGAACCGTTACAGTGGCATAGTGATCGTCAAAATTCGTAAGGAGATGAAGAGGCGGATGGGTGGGCGTGGGTGAGGGGAGCGGCGTAATGGTGGGTTTCGGAGTTGGGGTGGGCGAAGGCGTGGGAGATGGGGTTGGTATAGGCGTTGGGTCCTGTTCCGGCGCCCAGTTGATGATCACGGCGTCGGAAATGACCGCGCCGCCGCTGGGGAGACTTGCCTCCGCATCCAGCGTGATGGACGTCGCTCCATCGTTGAAGTGAAAACGCCCGAGGGGTTCTTCCCCCATTTCCACCACAGAGCCGTTCTGATTTATATATACCCAGTACTCCCCATCCGAGGCGCGAACGATGAATCTGGCGCTGGTTACCCGGTTTGAGCTCTTCAAAAAGGCGTACGAAAGATCGTAATAGCCCGAAAGCGGGATATCGACATTCCATGTCGCCTGCGATGCGTCGCCGCTCCAGGCGAAACGGTACGTTCCCCCGTTATATCCCGTTGAGCCGGATGTCGTCCATGCGCCGGATTCGATATATACGGGCGCGCCGTCGTCGTTATCGAGTACAATCGTATCCGCGCTCGATGACGCGCTGAAAAGAGTTCCCCCGGGTTCCGGATTGTATATCTGATAAAACGTCATCGCCTCTTTGGCGCCGCAGTAGAAGAAATTGACCTCAGGATAGTTGTTCCACGAGCTGTGAAGCGCCTGATCCACATTGGCGATCTGCTGGATAAAATCGCCTTCATTCTGATGAGACCAGATACACACAACCTGATCTTTCCCCTGGGACGCTGCATTGAAAAAACTATTGGATGTCGAGACGCTGAATCCGTTCATATAATAATGCCGCGCCTCCCATCCCTTCATATCTCCGGGAACTTTGTAGTTGGTAAAGCTGGGGTGATAGGGCGTACAATCCGTCATACCCGCCGCCCCTTCCATGCGAAAAGGAATCCAGGGTTCCAGGTAGTTCTGGTATTCGTTATCCATGTAATTCCATCCGGAACGGAAACTTATCGGGTAAACCTGTTCATCGATGATCATCTGCGACATGGTCCAATCGAAATCCCAGGCTGTATCGCCGAAGGAATTCGCCATGACCCATGCAGATCCGTTCCATTTGAAATGATGGAAATGATATGTGATTTCATCGCCCCAGAAGATAAGTTCCGGTTCCCAGTATTTTTTAATCAGATAGGTCGTGGTAATGGCGTTGGCGTTTACGCCTTTCTGAAACCAGCCTCCCCCGTGCATGAACCAGGATATCTTGAAAGGCTTGCCCGCGCTGTCCGTATGCGAATTGCGGAAGCCTTCATCCATGACATCTTTGAATACCCCTTCAGGATTGGAAAAGACATCGAAATCGAACTCATTTTCGTACGTGTATGCGTCGTTGCCTCCGGATGCGTTCCACCATATAGACGTATCGGAGCTCAACACGACATAAACTGTATTGGCGCGGGAAAGTGTGGAAAGAAATAGAAACAGGGCCAGTAATTTTTTCATGAACGCCTCTCCTAAACAGGTTGTATGCGATAATTTAATGATGAACACAGGATGATAGGGTCATATTCTATTTATAATATCAACAATCAGTGTAATTTTGCCCCTTTCTTTTGATAAAAAATTTCAAAAGAATCCAAGGTGGGAAATCCGGAACCGGAAGAATCCAGAATAACCTCACATTCCGCGATTCGCCCGTAAAAATTCCCATCGAAATTGACGCTCATTGTTTCAAAATATTTCGTCCATACAGCCTCTTTCAGGGCTTTCGGTGTATCGGCAAAACGATACCGCGTTTTGATGGAAGCGCCGGAGGGGACTTCTCCGGTTATTTTCGCCCCCTTCCAATCGACAACGGATAAGGCGTCGTATTCATAAGACATCGCCCCTGTTTTGATATGATCTGAAGGGGTGGGGGAGGATTTTTGAGGAAGGGCGGCGCCGCCTCTTTTATCGATCAAAACAGCCTTGGACGCATTTGTTTCGATATTTATATTTCGGGGATTGCATCGGTAAAATTCGGATTGGGCGCTAATACGACGTGAACCATCGCAAACCTCCTCAAGGGTAACATTCCCATATTGGTCGCATACGCCGACCACGGCTATATCGATTTTGTTCATGTCGTAGGAGAATTCCCATTTGTCGGTATCGATTTTCTTTGTATTCAAACGCGCGTATCGATCCGAATAATCCCTGGTCGCCACCCAGGGTTGAACGGGATAAATATCCGGAGCAGTTTCAATGATGACGGTAGCGATTCCTTCATCGAGTTTTGTGAA
>JAFGFK010000476.1 GCA_016931135.1 Candidatus Sumerlaeota bacterium
ATCATGTCTGGATCACCGCCAAATCCGTAATCCCCCAGGTTTATGGTTTGATGGTACTCCGCATTTTCTGGGATGGGGAGGAAACTCCAAGCGTTGAAGTCCCCCTCGGAGATTTTTTCGGCGTCGGTTTCGGAAAGGAACGCAAGTTCCAATCATCGATCCTGGAAATGTATCCCGCTGGAGGGGAATGCCATGCAGCCCTGAATTCCTACTGGAAGATGCCCTTCAAAAAAACCGCGCGATTCGAGATAGAAAACAGAAGTTTCCGCGTGATCTCCATGTTTTTCATCCAGATCGATTATGAAAAGTCCGCTTCTTTCCCTGATGAACTCCTCTATTTTCACGCCCAGTATCGAAGGGAAAATCCCGTTACGCTTCATGTCCCCTATACTATTCTCGAAGCGAAAGGAAAAGGCAACTATATTGGAACCATCATGAATTATCATCTCCTGGGACCCGGGGCGTGGGTGGAAGGGGGACAGGATTTTTTCATCGATGGCGAACAGGAGCCCAGCCTTCCCGGAAGCGGCGCGGAAGATTATTTCGGGCACGCATGGGGCTTTCGCTTTGAAACAAACGGTTTCTTTCACGGAACGTCATTTGGTCCCGAAAACGATAAAATGACCGCGTATCGTTTCCACATCCCCGATCCCGTGCGGTTTAAGACATCCATCCGCGCTACCATGAGATGCCATGGATGGGATGTGCAGGATCGCCAGGATGATTATTCCAGCGTTGCCCTCTGGTATCAAACCGAACCCCACGACAAATTTCCCGAACTCCCTCCTCCTGATTACGATCTCCTCGAAATCCCTCCCATATATCGCATAAATCCCATGATTCTCATAAATGAAAAACTGAAAGCCCTTCCTTTCAAAGGGGAAAACCTGGCTCTGAACGCAAAAGACTATCGCGAGTCCGGACATTTCGATATCGATAACGAGGGCAAAAGGGCTTTCGATAATGATATGGGAACCAAGTGGTGCGAGATCACTCATCCCGATTCCCACTGGCTTTCCCTTGATCTTGGACAAAGATCCCTCATCGAGGGGTTTGTCATCGTTTCCCCGAGCGCCATGGGCGATTCCCCGGGATTCGATCTCCTCGGATTTCGAATTGATAAGGCGGATTCGTTCGAAGGTCCCTGGGAAACCATCCTGGAGAAAAATATAAAACCTGAAGACGCGCTCACAACCGATCCCTTGACTTCTGTCATGATTCTCCCCCTGTCCAAATCCGTGAAATCCCGCTTTATCCGATTGAGAATCACCGATTCCTGCGCCCTTGATCCCATCTGCCGCATCCAGGAATTCCAGGCGTGGGGAAAAAAGGAATAAAGAGAATTCTCCTCATGAAAAATTTATTGAGTCGTATATCAGTTGATCCGAATATTTGTTTTGGCAAACCGTGCATCAAGGGGACTCGAATATGGGTATCTCTCATTCTCGATATGCTTTCCGATGGGATTTCCCGGGAGGATATTCTCGAGGAGTACCCACAACTGAAACCGGATGACATTCTTGCCGCCATTGCCTATGGCGCCGAAGCGGCGCGGGAAAGACTGGTCGATGTTCCAAATGGAGAGTAAACCCCTCAAATAGAATTGGTAGGGACGGAACGGCGTTCCGTCCCCACTGATTTTGGGAATGCGTGAGGGCTCTATTCTCGAGTTTTTGTAATATTATTCCTGACAAATGTCAGATAGAATTATTATCCCCTAAACTTTAGAATGACCATCAACGTGTCATCGGAGTCGAAAATATAAATCCCCAGATTATATTTGAATTGAAAAAATATGGCGCTCGAGAGATTTACATTTTTGGATCTTCTGGAACCGGAACTATTAGTGATAGCTCCGACATAGATCTTGCCATATCCGGGTTACCCCCCGAAAATTATTTTCATGCCTTTTCCGAAGCTCAATGCCTTCTTGAACGTCCCCTTGATCTTATAGACCTGGACACGCCCACACTTTTTACAGAATATCTTAAAAAGAAGGGAAAACTTCGTCGTGTTGCCTGAACTGGAAGAAGAAATCCAACTTGAAATTTCTCATCTCAGGCAGTTGCTGAATCATTTTTCTTTCGATCTTCAATGGCTTAAAATGGCTGATCTGGCATTTCAGTGCGAAATGGTTTTGAACCTTGTTGAAAAAGAATTGATAGAATTTCTGAAAAATTAAAAATGTGAAAGGTATGGGTATCATGGCTAACGAAAATTCACTTATCCATCGTTACTCTTATGGATCGAATGACATTTCATGGTACACTCCTGGAACTCCTCAACAAGCCTTTTTTATTGGTATGCCCGATAATGTAACGTTCAATGCGTTCCAGCGCGATAAGGCATGCGCTGTCTGCAATGGCGATCTCGCTCACAGGTTCGCCTCTTCCTTCAGGTCTTCTGCGGGATAATTAAATACCGGTATGTTATATTTCCCTAAAAGTTCCATAAACGCTCGCTTGGAATATCCGGCGAGTTTCGCCGCCTGTCCCAATGACAATTTACCCGTCTCC
>JAFGFK010000477.1 GCA_016931135.1 Candidatus Sumerlaeota bacterium
ATAATATGGAGACAAAATCGCAAAATGTGGACTTTTTAATGGTTGACCGCTCGGTGATCAAGACAGGCTCTATTTTTGAAGAATCCGATGAAAAGGCGTTCTGGCATGCAAAATCTCCGATAGAGAGAATAGAAGCCATAGAATTTCTCAGAAGGATTGCCTTTGGATATGATCCAACTACCGCCAGACTTCAAAGATTTCTTGAGTTTGATGAATTTCCAGGGAGAAAGGAGAATCTCGAAGATGGACGATCGTAAAAAAGAAAAAATAGTCAAGTTGTGTTCCCCTTTGGAACTGGTGGAATATACTTTGGTTAAGGAAGCCCTTGATCAGGCGGGCATTGAATGCCTCGACACGCCGCATTTCGACGCCGCTTACGACGATCTGTTTGTTCCGTCCTCCGGATATGCTGATATTTATGTATATGAATCGAATCTGGAAGAGGCGCAGAAAATCCTCGATTCCCTCGAAAAACCGGCGCCCGCGGAATCTCAACCGGAATCTGAAGAGGAAAATGAGTTTTAGAGACGGAAAAAGGAATCCCGTTCGTAAAAGTAATAATTGCGACCGGCGACAGTCCTCGAAGGATCATTAATAAGCATGTTTATTCTTTTACATATTTCTTTATGGATTATTTTGCTTCCTTTCCTCTGGGTCCTCTCTCTGTTTTGGGAGGAGGAACTGGCGTTTCTTATTTTTGCCCTCGCTGTAGAAATCGTCTTCTCCTATATCGAGCCTCGATATAAAAGAAATGTGTGTAAAAACCGATTTCAATAGAATTTATTTTCATGGCGCCTTGATGGCGCGGCACAGGGCGAGGGCTGTGACTTTTGAAGCGCCCGCGGATTTCAAGGCTGATGCGGCGGCATTCAATGTGCTCCCCGTAGTGTAAACATCATCCAGTAGAATAATGTGCCGATCCTTTATCGGATCGGGATAAAACACCTCAAAGGCGCCTGCGACATTTTTCTTTCTCCTCGAATGTTCCAGCCGGGTTTGGGGAGGCGTGTTCCGGATGCGCTTCATCACCTCGGGCAAAAGGGGCATCCCCAGATTCTTGCTTAAAAACCTTCCCATTTCCTCCGCCTGGTTGTATCCGCGTTTCAGATACCGCTTGAAATGGAGCGGCACGGGAACGATGGCGTCAAACGCTTCATCCTTCATTTCGGTTTTGATATAATAAAAAAGGATGCGGCTGAAGTATTCCGCCATCTCGAGCCTGTGATTGAATTTCAGGGCGATGACGCCCGGAACGACGGGTCCATCGTATAATAAAGGCGCGCGCGCAAGGTCAAAATAAATGGGTTTGGGGGGGCAATCGGGACAGGTATCCTTTTCGATTACGCGGCTCCCCAGGGGCGCGCCGCAAACGGCGCATACGGGGCGCGGCATATACTCGAAATCCCCATAGCAAATCCCGCAGTAATATTCCTCATCCGGAAGGAGACGCTCGTCGCAGCTCAGGCACAATGGAGGGAAGAAAAAATCCAGGAGGTCCTGGTACAGTTCCCATCCCTTTTTGAGGATGGGATGTTCCTCGAGTTCGATCATCGCAAGATAATCCCCCTCATTTCCGGAACTTGGAAATCTCAGGAAGAAATTTTCTTTTCCTCTATTTCCTTTTTCATAAACGAGATGATTTCCGGAATGGATTTGTTTCCCATATCGCCTGAGCCGTGCCGCCGGATGGACGCTGTTCGGGTTTCCACTTCGCGATCACCGATGATCAGCATGTAGGGAATCTTCATTATCTCGGCGTTACGTATCTTGCGGTTGATTTTTTCCTGCGCCAGGTCGATTTCGGTTCGCAGTCCCGCCTCATCGAGCGTCGCCTTTATCTCATTTGCCCACTGAGCGTGATTTTCCCCTATGGGGAGGATCGCCGCTTGAACCGGCGCAAGCCACAAGGGGAAATTGCCCGCGTAATGCTCGATCAGAATTCCGAGAAATCTCTCGAGCGAGCCAAATATGGCGCGGTGGATCATGACAGGTCGATGCTCGAGCCCATCTCGCCCGATATAATTCAGGTCGAATCTTTCCGGCATGGAGAAATCCACCTGGATGGTGGCGCATTGCCAGGTGCGTTTCAGGCAGTCGCGGATATGGAAATCGATTTTGGGTCCATAAAACGCCCCTGCTCCGGGATTGAGTTTGAAATCGATTTTCATCTTTTCCAGGGTATGTTTCAGGGCGCTGGTTGCCTTTTCCCACATTTCATCCGATCCGATGCTGGATTCCGGGCGGGTGCTGATCTCGATCAGGATATCCTCGAATCCAAAGACCTTGTAAAAGTCGAGGATCAGTTCCACGAGTTTTTGAATTTCCTCTTCCAATTGTTCCGGAAGGCAGAAAACATGGGCGTCATCCTGCGTGAAATTTCTCACGCGGAAGAGCCCGTGAAGGACCCCGCTTTTCTCGTGGCGGTGCACCAATCCGAATTCCGCCACCTTGAGAGGAAACTCACGGTAACTGTGGATGCGGCTTTTATAGATTAGGAGTCCCCCCGGGCAATTCATCGGTTTGACCGCATAATCCCGTTCATCGATTTTTGTAAAATACATGTTTTCGCGGTAATGATCCCAGTGCCCGCTTCTATGCCATAATTCCTCGTTGAGAATGATCGGGGTTTTGATCTCCATGTATCCCCGTTTGGCGAGCTCCTTGCGGCAGAATTCGATGAGCTCCTGAAAAAGGATCGTTCCTTTCGGGTGGAAGAAGGGAAACCCGGGTCCTTCCTGGTGAAAGCTGAACAGGTCGAGTTCTTTTCCCAGCTTTCTGTGATCGCGTTTTTTCGCCTCTTCGATCAGGGTCAGATGTTTTTTGAGCTCCTTGGCGTCGGTAAAGGAAGCGCCGTAGATGCGGGTGAGCATTTCGCGACGTTCATCGCCGCGCCAGTAGGCGCCCGCGAGCCCGGTGAGCTTGAACGCCTTGAGATATTTTGTGCTGGGGATATGGGGACCGCGGCAGAGGTCAAAAAACTCGCCCTGTTTATAAATTGATATTTTGTCCCCTTCGGGAAGCTCGCGGACTAGTTCTACCTTGTATTTGTTGCCTTGTTTTTCAAAAAGTTGGATCGCCTCTTCTCGGGACAGCTCCTCTCTTTTGAAATTCAGGTTTTCCTTCACGATTTTTTCCATTTCCTCCTCGATCCGCGGGAGGTCCTCGGGTGAGATGGGTTTGGGAAAGTCGATGTCGTAATAGAATCCGTCTTCGATCGCTGGACCTATGGCTAGCTGGGCTCCAGGGAAAAGACGGAGCACGGCTTGCGCCATGATGTGGGAGCTGGAATGGCGGAAGATGTCCCTCCCCTTGAGGGAATCGAAGGTAAGAAGTTGAATCGTGGCGTCTTCTGTGATCGGCGTATCGAGGTCTATGAAGCGCCCGTCGATTTGGGCGGCGAGGGCTTCGCGGGCGAGGCGCGGACCGATGCCTTCTGCGATTTCGCGGGGGGTAATCCCCGCCTTATAGGTTTTCCCCTCTCCATCGGGAAAGGTTATCTTGATCTCCATTTTAAAAAACTCCCTTTTCTTCGGAATACAAAATATAAAAATATAATAGAATTCCGATAAACTCTTAAACGTCAACGTTAATTTTTATATAACAATAGATGGGGCGCACATCAGTGTTCCGAGTAATAGATAGGATTGTGGGGTCAAACTCTATAAAAATCCTTTAAAACTATCCTGAGTTTTTTCTGCAATCGGGGGTCAATCCCTATAAAAATCCAAGTATTTTACGGAAATATTATGCTGAAAAATATATATAGCGCTTCCCATCATAACAGATATCCTTATAATTATGATGGATTTTTATAG
>JAFGFK010000478.1 GCA_016931135.1 Candidatus Sumerlaeota bacterium
CGTCCTGAGGTTCGGATTTGGCTGCATCATAAGCGCGAATATCCTCAAGCTCTTCCATTTCCTCCATGATCCGCTCCCACTCGGCAAGAGGCAGAATGACCGCGCTTTTCCGTTTATTCTCGTCGATCACATATTGGGGATGAATCGTAAACATAATTCACCTCATGAATAACATATATCTTTAATTATACGAGCATAACCAAACGTTCTATTCAAGTAAAAAAGCCCGCTAAAATTTATCCTCTATGGAGGGATACAAGAACGGTTATTCGATCTGGAACTAAGGAACTCAGGAAAATATATCGTACATTGCTGATGGCAAATTTAATAAAAGGGATAGTTTACCCCCAATACCCCGTAGTGATATTCGAATACATTCATAGAGAACTGTTAGAATCCCCAGATGCGCGCAGATTTCCGCAGATTTCCATTCATCCGGACTTCCTCCTTCGAGTTTTTTACAGCGTTTAAAATCTTACTCTCGAAGGCTGTTTGTCCATTTCCATCTGAAGCGCTGAAATTATACTACCAGACAAGATGGGTTTCTATAGGAATCGCCTTCCGCTTTCAGGAAATTAGAAAATTTTCCCCAGACCCGCCTGTTTGCATAAATATTTGGGGTCAGACTCTATAAATTTATAAATATTGAGCGGATTTGAGCAGGGCTTAATTCCGTAGAGCATTGATTCTTTTATGTATTGCCATGTTGAAAATCGCTCCATTATATGAAAAATTTACATGTGAAATTTATAAATTTATAGAGTCTGACCCCAATTTTTTCCCTGTTTTTTCGAGGCAGAATATTATACCCGCCAGCTGCCAGAGATAACGCCCGGTCTCCTTGAGATAAACGTTCCCTGTTACGCTGAAAAGCGCAAAGGCTATCGATACGGATACAAAAAACGCCAGGTAAAGCGCTCCCTCCTCACTTTTCCGGGATAACCGGATCGCACGAACCAGGAAATATCCGTACAGGAGAAGGGTGGTCAATATCCCGAATACTCCTCGCTCCAGCAAAATCTCCAGAAAGGCGTTATGGGCGTCGCAATGAACGTCTTCGCCCTTTTGGGGATAACCTTCCACAGGATTGAGATAATACGCCTTTTCAAAAATGTATTTCCCATAACCCACGCCGAAAACAGGATAATCGCGAACGGTTCTGGATGCGCTTTTCCAGATATAATCCGTCCTTTGTCCAAAGGAACCGCTCCAGTCAACGACTTCCCTGAAATCCCCGACCCTGTCTCTGACATAAGAGAAAGAAATGTATAATCCCAGAAACATCAAGGTCATGATCAAAACGAAGACAAGGAGAAAACGCCATTTCTTCGCAAGGATCGCAAAAACCAAAGCTGCAAGGGGCGCGGAAATCCAGGCAGCGCGGGTCAAAGTCAAAAAAGTGGATGCAAGGGATAAAACAAGGAGGATAAGAATGCCCGCCAGCCTTTCCGCAGGCTTCCATTTTTCCATGAAAACCAGGAAGGGCGCATATAATACATAAAAATACCCCAGGCGGGTATAACTTTCGGCAAAAGAGACAAGCCTGTGATCTTTTGTAGAGAAAGCGCCCCAGAGAAGAAAGGGGAAAAATCCAATGGTACACATGATCAAGCCTGAGATAAAGAAGGCGCCGAGCATTGATTTGATCTTGTCTCCAGGGGAAGCGACCGGAAGAATCACCAGGAAAAATACGATCATCTGCTTTAAAAATTCGCTGCGGATGTCTTCGGAGCTGGTTTCGATATCTATGGAAATGATCGTGGAGATGAGAATGGATATGATATAAAGGGTAAGGAAACAAATCAGGGTATTGGGAAGGAAGAACGATCTTTTCCGGATAAGCGTCGCGATGATAAAAAAAAGAGCCGGGAACAACAGGGCGTTATAAATCCCGTACATGGGGCGAAAGGGCTGAAATAATACAATCAGAAAGAGGAGCGCCAAATGGAGATTCCCGGGATTCGACGCGAGCGATACAAGACTTTTTTTATTCAACGGGAAAAGGCGTTTCAAAGACATCTTAATCTCTGTTACCGGTAAAATGATGGAGAAAATCTAAAATGGCGGGCGCTAAAACATCAAGAGAATAGTGTTTTTCCACTGTGGCGCGCGCATTTGCTCCCGTGACCTTGCATAACTCGCGATCCTTAGCCAGTTTTTCAAGTATAGAACCCCACTGTTCCATGGTTTCGGCGAGAAATCCATTCACGCCATTTTGAATGATCCCCTTATTTATCCCCACGCTGGAACTGACCGAGGGGAGCCCGGCAGCCATGTATTGAAGCAGTTTGAAACCCGCTTTACCCTGGGTCCATGGATCATCCGTTAGGGGCATGATGCCGGCATCGAGGGCTTTCAGGTCTTCCGCCTCCTCTTCCAGCTTCCACTCCTTGAACTCGAGGGGACACTCGGTGATGGCGGGACGCGCGCTGGAGATGATCCTTAAAACAACGGGAAATTTTTTATGAAGTTGCGCAAGAACCGGCCGCAGCGGTTCCAGGTATCTGAGGTTGCCCGGCGTGCCTATCCAGCCCAGGATAAAGGGATCTTTCCGAGGTTGATCGAAGGATTTGGGGGAATAGCGTTCCAGGGGAACAGGGGTGGGAAGGATCAGGATGTTGTCATTCCCCGCTTCCCTGCATTTTTGCGCAAGATAGGTATTGGCGCAGATGATGAAAGAGCAGGTTTGAACTGTATTTATGAACCGGTTCCACTTGGAGAAGCGTTTCACAAAACCGAAAAGCCCTTTTGGTTCGTTGAAAGCGGGGACAAAAAGGGCGTCGTCGAGGTCCAAAACAATTTTCTCCCTCCATTCGGATATAAGGGAGGATTCCCTTTTGTTCAGGAGTTTTTTCTGAAGGAAGATAATCCCGGCATCATCAAAGACATTTTTGAAACGGCTGACTTTTTGTGACGTAAGTCTCTGAATTTCAAGCGCTTTTGGATGGAAACCCGCTTTTTCGAGGTAAGGGAAATACTGGCGTATGCGATAGCGAAAACTCGGCGTTTGAGAGTTGGGGGTGATAATGCACAAGAGTTTCCGATCGGACATAATCCGCCTCGCCCGGGAATTCATGAAAAGGAATTGAAGTCCTTGCGTTGAATCAAATGAGAATGTGAAATGGCGGAAGGAATTATTTCAAGTGAAATGTATCCGATTTTTTTTACATGACGTTACAGTTTCCCTTGACACGCAGATGATACTTCTTTTAGAGATCATCTATCAAAGTATGTAAAGACATTTTATATGACACGCTGGAGTTTTTCAGATGGAAACATATTCCGAGTCGCTATTTCCCAAAGTGGAGCGCATCAATCTCCTGATGGACATTTACGGCGACCTGCTCACGGAAAAGCAGCGGCGGTTTCTGGAACTGCATTATTCGGAAGACCTTTCCTTTGGAGAGATTGCGTCGCAATACAATGTTTCCCGCCAGGCGATTTATGATGCGGTGAAACATGCGCTGTCGAACCTGGAACATTATGAAAAGACCCTTTCCCTGCTGGATAAGGTGGATGGGCATCCCGCAGGTGAAACGGATACCGTTGGAAAAGAGGCGCCTGCTCCGGAAAAGGTCATTACAGATTTCACATCCTCTCTGGGAGAGATCGTTACAGCCCTGAAACAGCTGAAAACCAGGATTCAAAGGCAGAGCATCATATATAATGCAGATCCGATCGTGAATGAGATAACGAAGATAATCGGGATGATAGACGCGATCCAGGGGAACGGAAATCCTTATCATGTAAGAGAAAAATGACGGCGCATCATGCCGGGAAAAGGGGCGGCGCAGGATGTGAAAAGGGGGAAATAGTCTCCCATAAATCCTGAAGACGGGATTAAAAAAGCGAAATATCAAAGGCTTTGATGATGTTTGACAATCTCGGAGAAAAGTTTGAACGAATATTCAAGAAGCTGAAGGGCGAGGCGTCCATTACGGAGAAGAACATCCGTGACGCCATGCGGGAGGTGAAGCTGGCGCTTCTGGAGGCGGATGTCAATTTCAAGGTGGTGCGGGATTTTACCGGCAAGGTAACGGAAAAAGCCCTGGGGCAGGAGGTTCTTTCCAGCATAACGCCCGGGCAGCACTTCATCAAGATCGTTCATGACGTCCTTGTGGAGGTGATGGGTGGAAAATCCGCCCCGTTCGAGCTGCAGCAAAGCAAAGTCAATACGATCTTGCTATTGGGGCTTCAGGGGTCCGGCAAAACGACCTTTGCCGGGAAACTGGCGAGATTTTGTTCGAAGAAAGGATGGAAACCCCTTCTTGTCGCATGTGACGTATATCGCCCCGCAGCCATCCGCCAGTTGAAGGTGGTAGGAGAACAGGCGGGGATACCGGTCTTTGAAAAAGGACAAACCAAGCCGCTTGGTATTGTCAAAGAAGCCATGGATGTCGCCAGAACGGAGGGGCATAATGTCGCCATCGTGGATACGGCGGGAAGGCTTCACATCAATGAAGTCCTGATGGATGAACTGGTGGAACTGAAGAAGTTTCTTTCGCCGGAATACACATTTCTGGTAGCCGACGCCATGACGGGTCAGGATGCCGTAAAAAGCGCCAGCGCCTTCAACGAGCAGGTGGGGATCGATGCGGTTTGTCTTACCAAGCTCGATGGCGACGCAAGGGGCGGAGCGGCGCTTTCGATCCGATCCGTAACCGGAAAACCGATTCTTTTTTCGAGCATCGGCGAAAAGATGACGGATCTGGAGATGTTCCATCCGGACAGAATGGCGTCCCGCATCCTGGGTATGGGAGACATCATCACCCTGGTGGAAAAGGCGCAGGAGACCTTTGATGAGAAAAAAGCCCAGGAGATGCAGAAGAAAATTTTGCGGCAAAGCTTCACGTTCCAGGACTTTCTGGATCAGATGAAGCAGGTGAAGAAGATGGGCTCTTTGAAGGATTTGATGTCCATGATTCCCGGGGTGGGGAAGCAGCTGAAGGATGTGGATATCGACGAGGCGGAATTCGGCAGGGTGGAGGCGATGATCCTGTCCATGACCATGGAGGAGAGGAACCACCCGGAGATATTGAACGGCTCCAGGAGGCTTCGGATAGCCAAGGGAAGCGGAACCAGTTTGCAGGATGTCAATGCCATCATCAAGCAATTCGAGGAAGCGAAGAAGATGATGCAGAAGATGATGGGGGCAACCGGAGTCCTGCAAAAATTAAATCCCTTCAAGAAGAAACGGAAGGAAGAGGCGATTGCCACCAAAAAGTTCGAAAAAGAGCAGCAGAAAAAAAGGATAAAAAAGAAGAAA
The DNA here is from genome assembly GCA_016931135.1 of Candidatus Sumerlaeota bacterium. Classification (GTDB taxonomy): domain Bacteria; phylum Sumerlaeota; class Sumerlaeia; order MWCT01; family MWCT01; genus JAFGFK01. The sequence continues at coordinate 5,267 of JAFGFK010000478.1, forward strand.
AAGAAAAAGCGCTGAAAAGAATGGATTGAAAAAAAGATTTGCATCAGAGACATGGCATTTAGTAATTATTATCAATGTAAGATAACGAGGAGGTGAAGGAATGTCGGTTAAAATTCGTCTGACGCGAACCGGGAGAAAGAAATCTCCCTATTTTCGGGTGGTAGTGGCGGATTCCCGCAACCAGCGGGATGGTCGCTTTCTGGAGATTCTTGGTTACTATCATCCCATCAAAAAGGAAGGGCAAGACCAGTGTATCGTCAATGAAGACAAGGCTTTGATGTGGTTGTCCCAGGGAGCCAGGCCTTCTGATACGGTCCGTTCCCTGTTATCGAAGTTGGGAATCATGAAGAAGTTTCACGAGTTGAAACTGCAAAACAAGGTCACAAACAAGCAAATAGAAGAAACTCCAAAACCAGAGGTAACAGAAAACAAACAGGTTCTGTAGGATCAAGCGAACAGAAACCTGTTTATAAATCCAATCTCTAACCGAAGAAAAATGAGACAGGAGGAAAACACTCATGGAAAAGCTGGTAAAGTACATTGCTGAAGCGTTGGTGGATCGACCGGAAGAAGTGTTTGTCAAGTCGATTGAGGGTGAAAACAGCATCATCATCGAGTTGAAGGTTGCTCCGGACGATGTGGGAAAGGTGATCGGGAAGGGTGGCCAAACGGCAAAGGCTATCCGGAAGATACTTTCCGCAGCGGCGACGAAGTTAAAGAAAAAGTCGCTGCTCCAGATTCTGGAATGACCCTTGGAGTCGAAATTCATAGAAATAGGCAGAATCCTTCGCCCCCATGCCAATAAAGGAGATGTGCGCGTATGGTCGGAAGCAGATTCGCCGGAAGCCTTTTTCAGATTCCTGGAAAAGCCCGTATTCCTGGAACGGAACAATGGGGCGATGCCGGAATTGATAGAAGTGGAAGAGGCAAGGGCGCACAAGGGCTTCATCCTGGTAAAGATCATGGGAATCGAGGATATGGACGCAGCCGAGGGTTTAAGGGGCTGTTTGATGATGATCAGGGAAGAGGATCGGGAGCCATTGGGCGAGAATGAGTATTACTGGGATCAATTGATCGGTTTAGAGGTTAGAGATGGAAAAGAGGAACGCCTGATCGGACATGTAAAAGATATGCTGAATCCGGGCGGCAATCTCATGCTTGAAATCGAAAAGGAAGGAGGGAAGACATTCCTGGCGCCTTTTGCCCGAGAGTTAATCGCATCGGTCGATTTGGAAAAGGGGATCATCCGGGCGCAGTTTCCGGAAGGGCTCGAGGACTTGTAACAGTCAGTCCTTCTTTTTCGATAAAAGGGGACATCGGGGAATATGCTCCAATTCGACATACTGACATTGTTTCCAGGATATTTTGAGGGGCCTTTCAAGGAAAGCATCCTGATGAGGGCAAAGGAAAAGGGACTGATCGGAATCAATGTAATCAATATACGGGATTATACGACAGACAGCCACCATGTAACGGACGATTACCCTTATGGCGGCGGCGGGGGCATGGTGATGAAAGCCGAACCCATCGCCCGGGCGATCAAAGATCTGAGGGAAACGCTTCCGGTTCCCCATATGGTCTATCTGACGCCTCAGGGAGCGCTCCTCGATCAGAGACGCATCCTGATCCTTTCTGAAAGAAAGCGCATCGTTCTTTTATGCGGGCATTATGAAGGAATCGATGAGCGGGTACGCGAGTCGTACGTGGATGAGGAGATTTCGATAGGGAATTATGTCTTGACCGGAGGGGAAGGGGCTGCCGTTGTTGTGGTTGATGCGGTGTCTCGCATGATTCCGGGGGTTCTGGGAAATGAATCTTCCTTCAAAAACGATTCATTTTATGCCGGATTGCTGGATTTCCCGCAATATACGAGGCCGGAGATATTCGAAGGGAAGCCGGTTCCGGAGACGCTTTTATCGGGACATCACAAGAAGATAGAGGAATGGAGGAGAAGACAGGCATTGGAGAGGACGCTGAAGTTGAGGCCGGATTTACTGGAAAGCGCCCCCCTGACACAGGAAGACAGGATCTGCCTGGAGGAACTTCAAAAGGA
>JAFGFK010000058.1 GCA_016931135.1 Candidatus Sumerlaeota bacterium
ATCTGTTGACTCTGGGAGATCGCCACCCAGCCGCTGTCATAAGTAGATACGGGGCGAAACCATATACGGATGCGGATATTATCGGCAAAGACGTCTTCCGCATTTCTGAAGATAGAAATGGCATTGCTTGTCAGGTTTCGCCAGTATGCGCCGAAGCGATCATTTTCATGACTTCCCCCCTCGGAAAGGCTTCCGAAGTCATTTCCTCCATAGTAGCATTGGTTGATGCCCTGGGTGGTATTTTTACAATCCATGTAAACCACATAATTTTCCGGATCCCAGGCTTTGTTATGTTCCAATATCGTGGCTGTGGCGCCGGGAGTAAGGCTCACCCATCCGCTGTCATAGTTGGGAGAACCGTACTTCCAGATGCGAACGCGCGCCTTTTCCACATAAATATCCTCCGGCATTCTGTAAACAGTGATCGTGGCGTCCGTGAGATTTTTCCAATAGGCGCCCATTCTATGGTTATTTACCGTACCTCCATTCGATTTTGTTCCCAGATCCCCACCGCCATAAAACATCTGATTGACATAATCCCAATGGGTATCATTGTAAAACTCCAGGTAAACCACGTAATCTTCCGGATCCTCCCCCAGGTTATGAGTAAGGACAAGAGTCTCTCCCTGGGAGATCGATCTCCATCCGCTGTCAAATTCAGCGCTTGTGGAAAAAGGCTCGGAAATTGCGCTGGAGGTTATCATCATGAAGAGCAGACTGAATATCCATCCTGAAAATAAAATCAAATCCTTCCGTATCATTCTCATAATTTTCTCCTCATTGACACTATTGCCATGTCCTGCAATATGTTGACAGAACATTTCAAACCTGCGTGGCGGATTAATAAGCGCCGAATTCCTTCACGAGAGCGACGATTCTCTTGAAATTCTCGAAACTCACGCTGTCGGGAATCGAATGGTCTTCCTGGAAGATATACCCCCCGTTTTGTTTCAGGATGGGAAGGAGTCTTTTGATCTCCGCCTCGATCCGATCTATTTCACCAAACAGCGTGGCGTCCAAACCGCCGTGAAGAACAAGATTATCTCCATAAGTTTTTTTCAGATGAACGGGATCCATTCCTGCTTTCACCTGGAGGGGATTGAGGGCGTCCAAACCGATCTCGATGAGTTCCGGAACAAGGTCGTTGATGTTTCCGCAGGAATGCAGATGCGCTACGACGCCTTTATTATGCGCCCATTCTATGGCGCGCTTCTGCAAAGGCTTCAGTATCTCTCTATACATATCTACAGAAAAGAAAGTCCCGTTGCGGTACCCCATGTCATCACACCAGAACACGGAATCAAACGTATAGCCCTTATCCCAGATCATGTCCAGAATCTGAAGGCTGCAATCGAGCTGGGTACGGAATATATCGATCACGAATTCGGGGTCTTCCGCCATCCATATAAGAATCGGTTCCGTTCCCACGATGCGGGCGTGGGTGACATCGAATCCGAACCAGAGATATCCCTGAATCCACCAGTGGTTTTTCCTCCATACCGGGTAATGCTGTTTGAGGAAATTCCAATCGATGCGATCGGGCGTCATGATCATCCGTTCCTTCGCCATCTGCCAGGATTTTCGGTCTTTTACGGTGCGGTTTATCCAGTGGGGCGTGGATGTGGCGTGTTTCCAGTTTTTGCAGGTTGTGCCCCAGGAGTCGAAACGAATGATGTATTCATCTGTTTCCTCTATGGTTTTTTCCTCGAATCGTGGGCTGTTATCGCCGCCGATCCCGGCGACACGATCAATACCGAAATATTCGGCAAAATCGGCGTCTTTGGGGAGCCCCTCGCGCCGCCAGCGTTCCAGGGTATCGAACCAGGGAGAGCCGATGATCGGGACGCGATCCGCCTCCTTGTGTTCGAACATTCGCTTGAATCGCTCTCTGGAAGATAATTGATCCATATTGATTCCCTTTTAAAGACCCAATTGCCTTTCAATAAGTCTGACTAATGATTCCTTGATTTCGGAATGACGAGGTACAGGCGCTTTGCGTCCTGTTTCAGGATTGGCGTAGATATCGTGACTTTTACCATGACGATATAGATAACAATCCCGCTTGACAAGGATTCTTATGAAATTGTTTCTATTCAAACCTCAACTCCGATTTCAATCGTCTGAATGCCTTCCTGTATTGATTCTTTCTCGGAGTCGATCATCATGCGATAAGCGTCAATAATATTCTTTTTGAGTTCATCGAGCGATTCACCCTGGCTGAAAACACCCGGGATTTCCTTAAATCTTCCCACATACCATCCATCATCAAGCCAGTATTCAAGAGTGAAGAAACGTTTCATCGACCTTTTACCTCCACAAGAAAAACCATGATATATAAAAAGCCAATTGTTATCCGTAAATACATTATCGATTATCTCCCTTATTAAAGTCATGTCAAGTTGTTTTGACCACGGGAATTTCCGACCATTGGGTCGTATATCGGGGAGAAAGGAGTCTCCTTCTCATGCGCCATTCCTTTTTCATGCCTTCGGCTGCAAATCGTATTGTATTCGCGCCCAGCTTTTTATTGATTCGATCCACCAGCTGCATCAGGGTTTTGTTTCTCTCATG
>JAFGFK010000479.1 GCA_016931135.1 Candidatus Sumerlaeota bacterium
ATGACCCCGCAGGAATCATCCTGCGTTCCCGGAATAGAGTCTGGATGCGCATACAGGATTTTTATAGGGTTTGACCCCTTCTGAGTTAAATAATAATCGGAAAACTGATGTGCGCCCCATGGGAATGGTCGGGAGCTTACGCTCTTGTTTATTTCTTACGGATATGGTTTTCATGAAATCGGGTGGATGAGATTTTGGATTTTAGAATGCGGAATGAGATAATGGGATCAGGAAGCGTCTCCGTTATGGTTGATTTTTTTGTGAGATATATTCGTGAATCGCCCTGGCCGCTTTTCTTCCTGCGCCCATGGCGCCGATTACGGTGGCGGAACCGGTGACAATATCGCCGCCGGCAAAAACGCCGGGTTTGTTCGTTTCGCCGGTTTCAGAATCCGCAATAATGTAACCCCATTTGTTGATGGCAAGATCGGGCGTTGTGGTTGCAATGATGGGATTCGCCTTTGTGCCGATTGCCATAATGACCGTATCGATGGGCATGAGGAACTCGGAGCCTGAAATGGGAACGGGTCTTCTTCTGCCGGAATCATCGGGCGCTCCCAGTTCCATTTTCAGGCATTCTAACGTCTTCACCCACATTCCCGGGAGGTTTTCCTTCTTCTCCCCCAGGATGCGCACGGGATTGGTGAGCAGATGAAAGATCACGCCTTCCTCTTCGGCGTTCTCGATTTCCTCGATGCGCGCGGGCATTTCTGTTCTGGATCTGCGGTATATGAGATGGACTTCATCCGCGCCAAGCCTGAGGGCGGTTCGGGCGGAGTCCATCGCCACATTCCCCCCTCCAACAACCGCCACTATTCCGCCGATTTTGATAGGGGTTTTATACTCGGGAAAGAGATAAGCCTTCATAAGGTTGGAGCGGGTGAGAAATTCGTTGGAGGAATAAACCCCGTTAAGATTTTCGCCGGGGATATTCATGAAGCTGGGAAGGCCTGCGCCCGTGGCGATATACACTGCGTCAAATCCGTTTTGAAGGAGTTCGTCTATTGTAAAAATACGTCCAATGACATAATCGGTTTTGATTTCCACTCCCAGGGATTTGACATACTCGATTTCGCGTTCGACAATCGCCTTGGGGAGACGAAACTCCGGTATGCCGTAAACCAGGACGCCGCCGGGTTTATGGAAGGCTTCGAAAATAACGACCTCGTAGCTGAGTTTAGCGAGATCTCCCGCAACGGTGAGCCCGGAGGGACCGGCGCCGATGACCGCCGCTTTTCCAGGTAAATTTTTCTTCTGAATTGCGGATTTCGGGGAGGCGTTTTCCACTTTTTCCGATTGATCCGGATGCTCCGCCTCCCAATCCGCAACGAAGCGTTCGAGGCGTCCAATGGCTACAGGTTGCGATTTCTTTCCCAGGATGCAGGCTTTTTCGCATTGATCCTCCTGGGGGCAAACGCGGCCGCAAATGGCGGGGAGCGCGTTTTTATCCTTCAATATTTTCGCTGCGGCTTTGAAATCCCGTTCCCTGATTTTCAATATAAACGCCGGAATGTCTATCTCTACCGGGCAACCAGCGACGCAGGGCTTGTTTTTGCACTGGAGGCAGCGCCTCGCCTCGATCACAGCCGTTTCCTCCGAATAGCCCAGGGCGACTTCGTCAAAATTCTTCGCCCTGACTTTGGGAATCTGTTTCGGCATATCCTGGCGCGGGATGCGTTCTTTCATCTATTGTAATACCCCCCGGATTCTGCATTCCTGTTCTTCGTTCTTATAAATGCCCTGGCGCGCCATGAGGAGGTCGAAATCCACCTGGTGGGCGTCGAATTCGGGACCATCCACGCAAACAAACTTCGATACGCCGGCGACTTCCACGCGGCACCCACCGCACATGCCGGTTCCATCCAGCATAATGGGATTGAGGCTGACAATGGTTTTAATGGATTTTTCTTTTGTTACGATCGAGACGAACTTCATCATGACAGCGGGACCGATGGCGATCACGCGGTCGATTTTCATATTTTTTGCGATCAATTCCTTCAGGGGTTCGGTAACCACCCCTTTTCTTCCCATGGAACCGTCATCGGTGATAATGACAAGTTCATCGCTTAAAGCGGAGAATTTATCCAGCCAGAAGAGGAGGTCCTTGTTTCTCGCTCCGAGGATCGACAGGATGGTATTGCCGGATTTCCGGAGTTCTTTCGCGATGGGGTAAAGGGGGGCGATGCCGATGCCTCCGCCGATGCAGACAACGACGCCGAATCGATCGATTTCCGATGGTCGCCCGAGAGGTCCCGCGATGTTCAAAAATCTATCGCCTTTTTGGAGGCGATTGATCGCCCTTGTTCCCGCGCCCACCTCCTGAACGACAAAATCAATGGTATTGATTCCATCGAAATCGGCGATGGTAAGGGGGATGCGTTCGCCCTGTTCCTCTACGCGAACGATGACGAATTGTCCGGCGCGCGCTTTCCGGGAAATGTCAGGCGACTCGATGCGGAACCACTTGACCTGGGGAGAAAGCCATGTTGTTTCGAGGACGTCGTTCATATAAAACAATCCCTGAAAAAAAAATTATTCCACATGAGGATCAACTGGTGAGGTAAGTAATATAAGATACAACGCTGCGTCAATAAAAAGTTAAGCAAGGGTAGGAGATCGAGTACATTCATTTTTCGTTGGGGAGGCGGGGACGCGGAGGCGCCTCGGATTCAGGGGTTGTTTCCTCCCACTCCACATCGACCGCATCTTCCCGGTAAGGAGGCGGAGTCGCGTTGGAATAAAAGGAAAACCGCATGGCTCCCCTTTTCACAGCCCGTTCGATACGTTTGCCAATATATTGGCGAAAAAGAGAACGCGTAAGGGGGATCAAAAGCAGAAATCCAACCGTATCCGTAATCAGACCCGGGGTGATCAGGAGAATGCCGCCGATGAGGAGAAGCAAGCCATCGAGCAGGATGTCTCCCGGCATTTCTCCACGCTGCAGCCGTTCGTTGATCTGAGTCCATATCTTCCATCCCTGCCTTTTCGCCATAGTTGTACCGAGTATTCCCGTACCGATGACAACAAGAAAAGTGAAGCCCCAGGATGTTGCGTGCGCCAATTTGAAAATCAGCCACAACTCCAGAACCGGGAGGACAATGAATACAATGACAAGTTTCCAGAACACAATAGATACTATCAAAACATAAAACGCATCATTTGCAAGCAGGAATATGAATAAAATCATTGACGATGAGAATTTTGTTCAGAGAAAATGAAAAATTAGTCGAATTTGATAAATATTGACGTAAAAATATGAGGAATTTTTATTACATTAAATATACAATCACGCTTATGTTCCTGATAATGGCGTTGTTCGCCCCCTGTCAAGGCGACGAACGGAGATTGATTCCTGTCAGTTATAAATCATGCGATTCGAGGGGGAACCTGGATTATTCAGCCAAAAATCTCTGGGATAACAAGAACGACCCCAGACACAAGTGGTGTTGTTTCCATGCCGGATACCAGACGCCGCAGGCGCACTGGGTGATCATGGATCTGGGCAGGATATACCCCATTTCGAGAATCGTCATCCATCACGAGGGTAATACGACAGATCAAATATACCTTTTGACGGAAGACTTCAGGATTCTGGGGAGCGTGGGTTCCATGGAAGGACCCTGGTTCCTTGTTTCGGATATCAAGGATAATGCGCAACCTGTCACCACCATAAAGGTTTCGGATACCAGGATGCGATATATAGGATTGGAAGTAACAGATTCCCAATACGGAGAGGGACCAAACAATAAACAGGATGATTGGGCGGTTCGCATCTGCGAGATGTATATTTACGCCAGAGAAACGCCTTCCGCCAATGCAACGCCCGTCGTTCCTTTCAATACAACAACTCCCAAACCGGTTTTTCCCGCGAATCCGGGAAATCCGGGAAACAATCCATCTCTCCCGAAAACCCCCAACGTTTTTTCACCGCTCAACAATCCGGAACTGTTTCAAACAGGGAAGAAACTTTATTACTTCTATAATCCGAATGTGGTCAAATGCCAGGATTTGGAAAAGATGCTCGCATCCGAGGCGGTACAAAAGTCCCTTTTACCTTATAAGATGGAAAGGGTATTGTCCAAAACAGAGGAGCCCCGTTTGAGGCAATTCGCGGTTTTTATCGTGCCCACCCTGATTATAACAGACGCAAACGACAAAATTTTAAAGAGAACTTCCACCATCCCCAATGAAGAGGAGATGATCAATTTCCTGAAATGAATAAAGATCGAGCGCTCATGAAACGCAAAATTATTGAACCGAAATCAAGCCATCTTCTTCTATGCGTTATTCTCGCCGTTGTTACATTCTCGGTGAACTTTTCCATGCTCTACAATGGATTTGCGCATCTTGACAACGATGTCATCCTGAATAACGCCGATATAAGGGACATTCGCAACCTGCCGCGTATTTTCACTTCCCGCATGGCGACCGATTACCGCCCCGCCTATCGTCCCCTTACGGTTGTAACGTTCATGATGGATCATTTCCTGTGGGAATACGAGCCAAGGGGATATCATCTCACGAGTTTGATTCTTCATATCATGGCGGTTCTGCTTTTTTATGGGTTATTCAGCAGGATTTCCGGGAACAAACGAGGAGCGGCTTTTATCAGCGCCTTGTTATACGCCCTGCATCCCCTTCATACTGAGGGAGTCGCCTTTGTATCCGGAAGAAGCGGCGCGGCATGCGCCATGCTCGGAGCAGCCTGCCTTTTGCTTTTATCGAGAATCGATCCCATGAAACCAGCGTTCCGGAAGCGCGGGGATGCGGAATCATCAAAGAGCCAGTCCCCTACCCGGAGGCAACGGACGCTTATCCTTCTCAGGGAAAAAGCGTTGCCCGCATTTTACCTGCTGCTTCCTCCCCTGTTATATTTCATGGCGATGTTCAGTTGGGAATACGGAATTATCATTCCGCTGATCTTCCTTTTCCTGGATCCGGTTTTGAATCGGAAGAATTTATACGCATCCCAAACCATAATCAGGCGTCTTGTCGCCATTTATATCCCCCTTATCCTGACTTTTGCCGTTTATATGGTTATACGAAATATCGTGAACAAATCCATGCCGGCGCCATTTCCGGCGTCTCCCCTGGAAAGATACGGCAATATTCCACCGCATGCCCTTGCCGGCATACTGTCCCGTTATGCGTACCTGATGATTCTTCCCTTACGCTTGAGCTGCCTTCAGGCATTGACGCCTGACTTTTCGATTTTCATATCCGGCGCCCTTTTAATTTTTTCCGTAGCGCTTTTTGTCTGGTTGCTGATCAAAAAACATCCGGCTCTTCCGGGAATGGGCATTTTTTTCATTGGGACGCTCCCTCCCGCCCTTCTCCCCATTGACAACATGCTTGCAGAACGAATGACGTCTCTTGCCATACCCGGATTCTGTCTTTTGCTGGGAACGCTGATCGGGCGTTTCACGGAATCGAGAAGCCGGTTCCTGGAATCGAATAAAAATCTCCTTGTAACGGCGATCACCCTTTCGCTGGTGATCTTTTATGCGGTCAGGACCTATACGCGAAACAAGGAATGGGAAACAGACGTCACGCTCTGGAATAGCGAACTCAGGGTTCATCCCCAATCCGCCTTTATCTACAACAAGCTCGCGCTGGCGTATTACAAGACGGGATTTACGGGGAATGCGGAGAAAAATTTTCGCAAAGCCCTGGAATTGGAACCGGGTTTTTCCCCGGCTTATCAGAATCTCGCCCGGTTACTGATCGATGCAAAAAGGGTGGAGGAAGGCAGAAAAATACTCGATTCCGGATTGCAAAAGGGGGGGGGGAAAGACGATGAAAATTTCGCCAACATCGCGCTTATGTATCTGGAACTGGGATTGAAAGAACAGGCGGAGGACTGTTTTCAAAAGGCGCTCCAGGCGAATCCCAAAAACTCATCCGCCCTTATGGAAACAGGGAGCATTTTATTTGAAAAGGGGATGTACCCGGAATCCATCGAACATTTCACGCGGGCGCTGGAATCGTCATCCGGAAGGGAAAGGGCGGCGATTCTTTCCAACCGGAGTATCGTTTACAACAAAACGGGGGAACTGGACCAGGCTGCCGCGGACTCCCGGGAGGCGCTCGCACTGGATGCGCAGCTGGCGCATCCTTACCTGACTCTGGCATCGATCGAGGCGCAAAGGAAATTTCCGGAAAAATCCGTCGCGCTTTTGGAGGAAGCCCTCCAAAAGATAACGGAACCGCCGTTCGACGTCTATTATGCCCTGCATCAGTTGTATCACAGTTTCGACCAGCCTCAGAAAGCCTTTGACGTTCTTCATGAATATATCAGGAAAACGCCTCAGGATATCCGGGGACAGATCGCCGTAGGAAAATACTGTCTTGCCTGGTATGAAAACAACCCGGAGGACGAATCCAAATTAGATACAGCGATAACCTGTTTCAAAAATGCGCACCGGCTCGATCCGCGGAATAAAGAGGCGCTGATCCTTTACGGAAGGACGGCGTATTTATCCGGAGACAAGGAGTCTGCGAAAAATATCTGGTCGCAGGTATTGCGGATTTATCCGGAGGATCAGGATGCGCTGAAACTTCTTGAAGATTTGAGAAGAGGCAGGCTGCCGAAACCGGAATAAGAAGTTTGAAGTTTGAAGTTTGAAGTTTGAAGTAAATGCGTAATTATCCGGAATTGTTTTGAATAATATAGAAATACATCAATAAACATTCTCAGAAGAGCCATGAATAGCATTCTTTATCTGAAGCGATATATAAAGCGTTACCGGTTTTCTTTTGTCATTGGGGCGGCGTCTGTATTCATCGCCAACTGGTTCGGGATGCTGATTCCGAAGTACATCGGAGACGCCATCGATTACGTGAAATCATCCGGCGCCGCGCAAAAGGGGCTGATCCGCTTCGCTGCAATCATAGTCGGATTCGAGGTCATCCAGGCGGTCTTCACATTTTTCATGCGTTATATCATGTTCGGCGCTGCGCGAAACATCGAGTTCGATTTCCGAAACGACATGTTTCAAAAACTGCAAACCCTTCACTCCGGATATTTCGATAAACAAAAGGTGGGGGATTTGATGGCGCGGGCGACAAACGACATGGACTCGGTGCGGATGCTTCTGGGGCCAGGCATCCTCTTCATGATCAATACCATCTTCATCCTTCCCCTTGCCCTGTACCAGATGCTGAACGTGAATATTTCCCTGACTTTATATTCCATCATTCCCCTGATCGTCATTCCGCCTTATGTCAATATCATCGGGAATCAAATTCACAAGAAGTACGATCTGGTGCAGGATCATTTTTCCACAATTACGGCAATGGTACAGGAGAATCTTGCGGGTATCCGGGTAATCAAGGCGTTTGTCCAGGAAAAGGCGCAGTTAAAGGAATTCGACGGGCTCAACAAGGAGTTTGTCAGGCGGAATCTATCGCTTGCAAGACTCGAGGGATGGTTTTTTCCCGGGATGCGGCTCCTGGGCGGATTCGGCATTCTGATCCTTATCTGGCTGGGGGGTTATCGTGTGATAAAGGGAGAGGTCAGCCTGGGAAGTCTTGCGGCGCTCATCATGATCCATATTCGGCTATTATGGCCCATGATAGCCTTCGGGTGGATCATCAGCCTTCACCAGAGAGGCGCCGCATCGCTGAAACGCATCCGGGAAGTGATAGAAGTGATCCCCGAAGTAAGAGACGACGAGGAAGCGGATCACGTCATCGCCAGGATCGAGGGGGATATCCGGATTCAAAACCTGGAATTCACCTATCCGGGAGAGACAAACAGGGCTCTAAAAAATATATCGCTCGAGGCGCCTCTCGGGAAAACGCTCGGTATAGTGGGACCTATCGGATCGGGGAAATCCACCCTGATCCGGCTTTTGGTTCGGTTGTACAATCCCCCCCCGGGTACGGTTTTTATCGACAGTCACGATATTCTGCGTATTCCCCTGAAAATCCTGCGGCGCCACATCGGATACGTATTCCAGGAACCGTTTTTATTTTCAGACACGATCTATAACAACATAGCGTTCGATGTGGAAAATCCAACAAGAGAGATGGTAGAGGAAATCGCCTCGAAGGTACAATTCCATGAAGAGATACTGACATTTCCCAAGGGATACGACACCATGCTGGGTGAACGGGGGATCAATCTATCAGGGGGGCAGAAGCAGCGGCTGGCGCTGGCGCGCGCGCTGATCAAAAATCCGGACATCCTGATCCTCGATGATACCCTTTCCGCGGTTGACACGGAGACGGAAGCCCGAATTTTATCCGTTCTGAAAAAAGAGTTGAAAAAGAGGACATCCATCGTGATCTCGCATCGCCTCTCTTCGGTAAAGAATGCGGATGAGATCATATTCCTCGAGCAAGGGCGAATCGTGGAACGCGGCGCGCACGAAGAATTACTGAAACTGGGGGGACTTTACGCAGCGATCTACGACAAACAGCGGCTCGAAGAGGAAATCGACAAAGAGCAGGGGTAACCAATCAGAACTTGACATTTCATAACTGTAATTTTATGATCAATTTTTAGATACATGAAGGAATAAAGGCTGATTAATCAATTCCATTTTAGCGTAATTATAAATATGAGGAGGTTTTAAAATCATGGGCGACATAACGACTTTCAATGAAGTTTTAGAATCAGCGGATAATCTTTCCCTGGATGATCAGATTACATTGTTGGAAGTTTTGCAACGACGCATTATCGAACATCGGCGAGAGGAGTTATCCAAAGAGATTCAAGACGCTCAAAAAGAATTTCAAGAAGGCAAATGTAACCCCACAACTCCGTCTGATCTTATGAAGGAGATATTATCTTGAAACGATTGTTGCTTCGGTCCAGTTCTTTCGTTCGGTCAGCACAGCGGATAGTTAAGAAATATCCTCACATTGCTGAGGATCTTCAATCTTCCCTTAAGTTGTTGTCTGAAGACGCGTTCCATCCCTTAAGGTTTATTAATGGTTTAAAATCCGATGGCAAGCCCGTCTTTACGATGATCCGAGGCTGCGAGGTAACCTTCTTCCAAACGGTAAATGAATTGTCCCCCGCCAAAGATATAAGTTTCAAAATCAGGCAATAACCTATGCCCCCTTTTTTGTAATTCCGAAATAACGCCGGGTGAGGTCCCGTTTTCCAGAGCCAGTTGAAAATCAGGCGTGACGTGCCACCTGGGGGCATCGCACGCTGCCTGGGGATTTTGCTTATAATCGAAAATCCGCGCCATCATCTGAACATGTCCCTGCGGCTGCATGTGGCCTCCCATAACTCCGAAACTCATGACTGGTTTGCCATTTTTGGTGACAAAACCGGGAATAATCGTGTGATAAGGTCTCTTTCCCCCTGCGACGCAATTGGGATGTCCCTTTTTCAA
>JAFGFK010000480.1 GCA_016931135.1 Candidatus Sumerlaeota bacterium
AAGGATACTGCGATTTGCCGCCTTCTATTCGAGCCATTGCCCAAAGCGTTTGCGCCTGTTCGATGCGGCGCTGGTTCTCCATGTGAAGAATCGTCTCAAATGCGGTCGATCCTGCGCCGTCTTCCCAGAACGCCCCGAAATCGCCGCGCTTCACCGGAATCTTGTTTGCATAATTTTCCTCCAGGTAGCGAAAAAACTCCTCGCCGCTGGATATGATGAGTTTCGGATACGCGTAAGTCTTATTCCATTCGTTCACCATCTTGCCATAATCCTGGTTCATAGGTTGATTGTCGCTGAAAGCGCCGTATCCATAAGCAGCATCAAAGGGATAATCGGGGCTTTCGAACCATTTGAGAAACGATGAGACTTTTTCTTCCAACTGTGCCAGGTCCTGTGCAGTTGCCATGAAGTGTGTCTGAGCATAACCATTTGATAGCCAAGTCAGAATGCGCGAACCATCGGGTCCCTCCCAGTAAAAGGGGGTTTTGATCCCGCAATGCGGAATAAGGGGTCCCCGATCGCTGTTGCATCCTTCGGCAAAGCCCATAATGCCGCTATCTGCCATGGTTGAGGAAAGCGCCCAGCAAGCAGAGGGGACATCAGTCATAATAGATGTGGAGAACGGGATTTCATGTTCCCGCCGCAGTTGAGCGGAATACCAGGCATAACGGTTCATTGCCTCATCCGACATCAGTGGAGTGAGGAAATTGAGGTAACCTGCCTGAAGCCCGATCCTGCCATTCTTCATCATACGCAGAAGTTCTTCCTGAGATTCCTTCGCTCTGGATGCGAGATAATTGATAACCTCCCATGAAACCTCGACATTCCATTTACGTTCCGGATTTTTACGTAACATCTCAAGCGCCTTATCCAGGTTTTCATTATGACGCGCAAAAACGTTTTCCTGGCGATCGGTGTAGCCGATATCGGTATGAATACTGGGGACAAGGTATAGTTTCCATTTGCGCTGGGGTGCGCAGACAACCTCGCACTTCTGCTGTTCGGCGCCGCTGCCAAGAGTCAAAGTGACCGTTGCCGCGGCTTTGACATCCGGGATGGGAATCGTGATTCTGTTATCACCAAACCTGAGCGCTACTTTAGTTTTGAGAGAGGCTTCGCCGGTTCGTGTTATAGCATCCACAGTTATGGAAGGCATCATGCATGAAACATTAATGGTAAGCGCCTGTGCCTCTCCCCCATCCGGTATGCGAATCCAGCAGAGGCTTGGCTGCGCTGATCTGATCTGTATTGCGGGTTCCGAGATTTCGGGATCATTTCGCAGCCTGATGGCATCGTAAAGCAGCCAGCTGCCGTTTGTTGCAGTGAGGGCGATTTCATTTTTCCCGGATTTCAAAAGCTCCGGCTTGAAACGCAAAACGCTCTGTTGGGGTTCTTTCCGGCTCTCATCGCTGACCGCCACGATATTTCCAGGCTTGAAGCGGATTTCAGCAGCAATGCCGTTGATTTCCGCCTTGATGATCGGCGCTGCAGCATGTGCGCACACGGCATCTATCACCAGCTCGCAGTCGCCGGTGGGAACGGACGCCATGTCAAATTCAATGACAAGCCGGTGCTCTTTGTTTCCAGCCCATGCATCGTGGGGACCAGGATGAACATAGGGCAAATCCGAGGTTTGAGATTTGCCTATAATAAATCGCCAATTGTCCGGGTATTTTGCGGAGAACTCGCCGTAGTTACCGAATATTCCGAGTTCCGCGCCGCATTGGTCTGGCTTCCCGATGATCCAGACTTCCTGCGGAGCTGCATAGAGAGAAATGCTGATGAGTACAAGTGCAACAATAAGGGTGAAACGGGTAGATGACTTCATGGTTCTCTCCTTAATTGTGGTTTGTGTGCCAAACTACATTTCTTTATTCAGAATAAAGAAAAGAAAACAAGGTCTTTTTTCAAGCCGTGCAAACATTCGTTCGTCTCTTTCCTTCAAAGAATCCGCAGGTTTGGGTTCTACGATGCGCTTTAGCTTCAATTTACAATCAAGTATTGGTTGAATGTATTCGCTTAAAGGGCGGACGAAGTATTTCACCTTTATGGGTTTTTCAAATCCTTTCCACTCATCCTCGATCAGTCTTTTCGAGAAATAGTCATCCTGGTTGAAATGCGTGAAATCATTGATCGGATGATGCGTGGACAAAATGCACATCCCTCCAACCTTTAAAATTCTAAAGAACTCATCCAGGGGGGCGTTCCAATCCTCCACATATTGCATTACCAGGGAACCTATGATGACATCGATTTCATTATCTTCGATAAATGTAAATGGTTTCGCTATATCATGAATATGAGCTTTTACCTTGTTATCACAGACATTTTTTGTGTGATCCACCATTTTCCTGCTTACATCCACAGACATGACGTTAGCGCCCCGATCGAGGCAATACTTGGAATAGTATCCAGTGGCGCAACCCAGATCCAAAACGTTTTTGCCTTTCAAGTCAGGGAGACTTGCAATGATAAATGGTCTTTCATAGTATGCAGTAAAAGGTTTCTCATCCGTGGATTTTAAATAGACTTCCGCGATGGGATCATAATTTGTTTCACGACTGGTGTTCATATATTATCCTTTTTCTATTTAAAAAAAGATTTTTGTACCCGGAACACGAATATTTACAATGTTGGAATTATAACCTGTACTGGAAAGTTTCAATAATATCAGTTGAAAAGGATATTTTCAGGCATACATAAGTTTGCCTTTAGGTTGAGGAACGGCTCTTCCAATCTCTTTGGCAGTTTCGAGCCACTCATTAATGATTTTTTCTGCGTTTGCTACCGCTTCCTGGTATGTACGACCATCAGCCATACAGCCTGGTAGCTCGGGTACCTCGACTATAAAGGCGTTGTCTTCAGAACTCCAGTAAATGATCATCTCATATTTTGATTCCATATATCACTCCTCAGGTTTTAATCCGTATCGTAGGATAATCTCACGAATCTGTTTCACTTGATAGGATTTTGCTTTACCTTCTTTGGGTTGAAGATTGATAATCTCTTCAATATCATTCAGGGTGAAGATGTGGTGATCGCCTTTAATCCGCTCATGGAAACCAATACGGCAAAGCAACTGACAGATTCCAGCAAAGGGGACATTCGCATCGCCCTTCCTCATAATAATATGTTTTAATAATTTCTGATACTTATCCAAACGATTATTCTTCCCATTCGCATTACTATAATTTGTTCCATAATATGAATAAGAGCATTAAGTCAATCATTTTATAGTCTTGGTAATGGAATCAATGTGCGCTTCAATCAAATACAACTTGTTTTTAAAGACCAATTCTTTTCCCCTTTCAAGCCTGCTCTGAAGCGTGAACAATTGTTCCAGGTGAGTTTCGACCGAGAATCCGGGCACGAGCCAGGGAATTGCCTTCAGGTAATAGACAATCGCGCCGACATCGGTGAAAGAGAAACAGCCTGTCCAATCCTGCATATTCACGATCGTCATCCCCAGTTCCTGTAATTGATGGATATAATTTTCGGGTGTTGCCTCAGGCCATTGGGGCTTGGCATCGAACGCAGCCAGCAAGTCATAAGCCCATAATCCATGAACCTGCTCGGTAAGGAACACGCCGCCCGGAGTGAGAATCCTGAACACATCCCTGGCATTGATGGCCGTATGCCGGTTTAAAACAAGATCAAACTCTTCATCCGCAAAGGGCGTATTGTAGTCGCAATTTACAACCCGCACCCCCAGGGGCGCCAACCGCTCCACCGCCAGTTTGAAATTAGGTGGATAATCCTCTGTTACGGTAACCTTCGGGGGCCAAAATTCTTTCAGGGATAGAAACCGTTCGCCGCCGCCTGTACCGATATCAACCACCGATTTGGCATGTTTCATCGACTCGGCTGCCCGTAAAGCATAATCCCAGGGAGGCTGATCTTCTATCATTCGACCATCCAGGTATGAAAAATCCCACCCGGAGAATGGCTGCTGCTCCTCGCGTTTCCATGTTTCAACAAGGTTTTTCATATTCTCATTCACGATTTTTGGTCAGAAAGCCTTTTCTTTCAAGCCAATCGATGGATTCATCAATCCCATTTTCTTCCGCTTCCAATGCCCAAAAGGCATGAGGAGCATATTCTTCCAAGGCATGGCATACATCCTCCAAGGGGATGTTCCCTTTTCCCAAACCCAAATGCTCATCATGCTTTCCATGGTTGTCATGAAGATGGACATATCCAATCCTATCCCTGAGCGTCATGATCCATTTTACTGCGGAAGTTCGGGAGTGGCAATGCGCATGGCCAACATCAAGATTCGCATGCAGGTTGGGGCATTCTGCTTGATCGAGCATATCCTTGAGTAATTCAGGACCTTCCTCCAGCATATTCTCAAGATATACATGAATATCCTCAGAAATATTTTTCATGAAGCCCTTCCAGAACTCCACTGACCTTTCTATCCATGGCGCAACAGGGCCCGCTCCCGGCACTCGCCCATCATGGAATATAATGCGTTTTGCGCCAAGATGTGACGCTGCATTGAAGCCTTGCTGGATTCGCTTCGCTGCTGTCTCGCGAACAAGTGGATCAAACGAGCCTGGATTAAGATCACCAAAGGGACCATGCATTGCGATCAGGGGCAGTCCTTTTACCATCTCAGCCGTCTCTGAAATCAAACGGGGATCGGACAGCGCATTGAAATGATAGAATGCCTGAAGTTC
>JAFGFK010000481.1 GCA_016931135.1 Candidatus Sumerlaeota bacterium
CCCGCGGCGAACTTGTGGTTCGGGATCTGGAAAAGCTGCGGGAATATTGCGAACGGGCGCTGGCAAGATGATAGATTCCTTCCCGGCGGCTGCACCCGGGAAATATTAACGAATTAATTGTCTATTCTTCAAACTCCATCCAATTATGGATGAAGGTTCTACGAATACATTTTTCAGCACATTTATCACAGTGTATTTTGAGCGCCGCCCAAGTTGCGTTCCCAATTAAAATATATTGTTCCTTCTGCAACAAAGGTGGCAGACAAGATCATTCGCGCCCTGTTATCTAATTCTAAATATAGAAAAAAGGTGACATTTTAGATTTTTGAAAAACATTGTAAAAGAGGATTCCTATGGCAGATAAACATATATGCGTGGCGATTTATGTGACTCCTGACCAGGCGGATGAGGCATTCTCACGGCTTCAGTCGGAGGGTTTCAGCATGGATATCCTTTCATTCGTTGGCAGGGATTACTGGAAAAACATGATGAATTCGCGTAATGCAGGGGAACGGTTCCTGTATCGCGGAAATCTTGGTCCTTTTTGGGAAAGACTATGGTCGCATTTACGGGGCTGGGGAGTTTTCTGGTTTTTTGAGAATGGGCCTGTGCTTGTTGCCGGTCCATTGGTGCGGACCATTGTTGCAACGCAGGAGGAAGGAAATGCCAATCAACAAACAAGTTGCTTTAAGGCTGGACTTTCCGGCATCGGCATTCCCGAAGAAAGCCTTGTTCAATATGAGAAGGCGCTAATGAAAAACCAAATCCTGGTCTTTATTCAGGGCACGTTAAATGAAATCAATAATGCGGAAAATATTCTGAACGAGACCAGAGCCATTAATCACACAATGCACCATGGAACCATGGACTGAAACAAATTACCGGGGGACATAATATGAAAATTCTGCTAATTTCACCAAGCGTGGATCCGGAATCAAAAACTCCTAAGGGGCTGATGATTCCGCAGCTCTCTCTCCACATATTGGAAGGATTAACGCCACCCGCGCACGAGGTGAAGATTCTCGAAGAGGAGATGGATGACATCTCCCTGGAGGAAGAGTGTGACCTGGTGGGGATCAGTTGTATGACCGCGAACGCCCCTCGAGCGTATGCCCTTTCTGCAGAGTTTAGGAAAAGAGGGAAAACAGTGGTTTTGGGGGGCGTCCATCCAACGCTTCTATTTAACGAGGCGATTCAGCATTGTGACGCTGTTGTGGTTGGAGAAGCGGAAAATGTCTGGGAACAACTACTGGAAGATTTTCAGAGAGGCGCCCTGAAAAGAAGATATCACCATCCAGCCACATCTTTGGATCGATATATCCACCTTAAATATAGAAAGAATTCAAAGAAAAGACTGTTTGACGTAATCCCGATCATGACGACACGCGGTTGTCCCTATCATTGCGTTTTCTGCTGTGTTTCCCATCTATATGGGAATAACATCCGGCATGTCCCCATTGAAAATGTAGTGCGTGATCTGGCAGAATCTCAGAACAGGAATTATCTGTTTCTGGATGATAATCTCACCGGAGATCCTCAATACGCCAAGGCGCTATTCCGCGCGATCAAACCCTTCAAGATCAAATGGGCGGGACAGGCTTCGATTTCCATTGCTTATGATCCCGAGATGATGCGGCTTGCGGCGGATAGCGGTTGCGCAGCGCTCTTTTTTGGAGTGGAAAGCGTTTCGGAGAGGCAATTGCGGACTATGGAAAAATCGATCAAAAACATCATGGATTTGGAAGAAGCCATAAAAAGAGTGAAGGAGCGGGGCATACATTTCCATGCATCCCTTGTGTTTGGTTTTGATACTGATACAAAAGACATCTTTCAGGAAACGCTTGATTTTTTAATGAGGAACAAAATCGGGACCGCTTCCTTCAATATTTTGACGCCTTATCCCGGCACGCGAATATACAATCAATTCAAACGGGAAGGGCGTCTGCTCACAACTAACTGGAAGTATTATGACCATTCTACAGTGGTTTTCCAACCCAAAAATATGACTCCCTATGAGCTTCAAACCGGAACAATACAGGTCAAGAAAGAATTCAGCGGATTCACTTCGATTCTACGGAGATTGCCGGGAAACCTGTCGCATCCTCTTTTGTATTTATTAATGAACCGTGGCATCAGAAAAAATGTTGCGGCGGATATCCGGAGGCTGCCCCATCTGATGTCGGAAGTTTTCGGAATCAAGCCGTGTGAATCCGGATTTGCATCCACCTCTGGCGATACAGGGCTCAAGGCGCGCGAAAATCTGCAGCGTCCACAAACGCTGGAGCAATATCAGCGGCTTGAGAAAGGCACAGAATCATGAATGACCCACTGATGATACAGTCTTCTTCCGTGCCTCAGATAGAGGAAAGCCTTATTCCAAAGGTTGAAATTCATCCGGAAACCGAACCCCAAGAAGACTCTCATCCAAAGGTTGCCCTTAGTCCTTCTGCCATTCCTCTGTCGGACGGAATACGGCTTCTTGAGCGTATCGTTTTCCTGGTACGCGACAAAGGAGGTTCAGACATCCACCTGCTTGAGGGGGAGCGTCCCCGAGTTCGAGTCAGAGGCAACCTTTTACCAGTAGAGTCCGATGATCATCCCCTTGTTCTGCGAAAAGATATCCAGGACATTCTGAATTATGCGCTCACCCCCAAACAAAAGCAGACCTTCGAGGAGACTGCCGATATCGACTTCTCCCTCGATTTTCATGAAGCGACCGGGCGTGTTAACGTCGGACTCGCCAATGGTCACAGACTTTACCTTACCATGCGCTATCTCCGCAGCAATATCATTCCCCTTGACCAGTTGGGCATCGATGTGGATATGTTGAAAAAACTCATCGCAGCCGACAGCGGACTCATCATAGTTGCAGGGGAAACCAGCTCCGGGAAAACCACCACCATAGTCGCCATGCTCGATTACATCAACCACACCCGCCTGGGAGCCATTGCTACCATCGAAAACCCTGTTGAATATGTTCTTCACAGCGACAAGTGCCTCATCACCCGGCGCGAGATCGGACGGGACACCCCCAATTTCAACAACGCCCTCCGCTCCATCGTACGCAAGAATCCCGATATCCTGCTCATCGGCGAAATCCGCGATGTCGAAACCGCCACCATCACCCTTAATGCCGCGGAAACGGGCATCCAGACATTCTGTACACTTCACGCTGTCAGCGCCATTTCGGCAATTACCCGCCTCGGATACATCATGATCGGCGGCGGACACAATGAAACCGAATTTCATCAGCGCCTGTCCAACATCCTCTGTGGCATCATCAGTCAGGAGCTTGTCAAGGCATCAGATGATAAGAGCGTCCTGCCTGTATTCGAAATTCTGAATATGTCTTATTCCGAAAAGAGTTACCTTCGCGCGCGTGATTTTATTCGTCTTGAACAGAGCCTGGATACGGATCGCAATTATTCACTGGGAAGATGCCTTTACAACCTCTGGTATCAAAAGCCGCGCCGTATCAACGAAGCCACAATCCGTTTGCTGTTTCCAGACCAGTTCAACCTGATGATGAATCGCCTGGATGACCATGATGGATGGAAACCGCTTGTGACCAGCATGGGATAAATTATAAATAATAATTCAGCCAAATCATCCGAAAAAATATTTGCCCTGTCATCGCAATGATGGACATTATGACTGGTTACTCCTTTTTCAAATAACGGTCGAGCCAGCGAACCGTCTCTCCGAGATAGTCGGGCCATTCGGGATGGGGCTTTCCTTCAGCTTCGAAATCCGGACCATGCCCCCCGCCTGGAATTGTCAGCAGTTTTCCCGGTACGTTCACCGCGTGAAGCGCATTTTCCATCGCAACCGACTGTTGATACGGAACCGTTTTATCCGCATCACCGTGCAGGAGCAGCGTTGGAGGAGCGGAAAAGGAAACGTGTGTTATAGGAGACGCCTCAGCATAAATCTTTGCAGTGGGTTCGGCGTTAGAGGGAACCATATCCATAAATGAAACGGCATAAGTGATACCATCAGTATCGGCGTTCAAAGCCATCTGTTTCATATCGGTTGGCGCTGCGCGCAATACAATACACTGCAGGGTTGCCGGTTCGCGGTTGACGGGATCGGGATCGTCTGTGATTCCCGGCGCGCCAAGCATGGCTGCAAGGCAGACAAGATGAGCGCCCGATGATCCGGCAACGCCGCCGATGCGGTTTTGATCAATGCCATAATCTTTGGCATGGCAGCGAATAAATCGCACAGCGCGTTGGACATCCTCGAGCGCAGCCGGGTAATGGAACCGGGGCGCAGCGCGGTGATTGATGGTAAACACAGTGTAACCGGCGCGCAGGAGCGGCGGCAGCCATATATCGTTCTGAACGGCTTTTTCCTTCAATGGCGGGGCATCATAAGTCAGCGGCGCCTGCCATCCGCTTCCGGCAACAAACAGGATGCCGCACTGGTTAGGCTTTTCCGGACAATGAACATCCAGGAGAAGGGCGAGTCCGGAATACATACCATACACCACATTCCTTTCAATGCGCACTTCAGCCCTGGAATAACCAGCCATAAACAAAACCGCCCCCGCCATCCCGAAGATCATTCCATGCATGATTGACTCCTTTCCATTTTCCAGATAATAATATGCCGGAGATTTCTTGTATGAAATTGCTGCGTTAAAATCATTTTATCGAGATTATTATTTCAATCATACTCAATCTTGCATCATCTCCCACATCTTCCGAATATAAAATCTGTAGTTATCGAGAGAGGTTCCCCTGGGGATGCGATGGTCAAGCCCCAAAACGCAGCCTCCTGTTTTGATCATCGGGGGGACTTTATACTCTAGTTCCCTCACAATATCTTCACGACTCTTTCTCAAGACATGTTTGTCGATTCCGCCATAAAACGCAAGACGGGCGCCGTATTTCCGGCGAATATTGACAATGTCCATACCGGCTGCGGGTTCCATGGGATGCATGCAGTTCACTCCGGATTCGAGGAAAACATCAATGACCGGATTCATGTCGCCGTCGCTGTCCTGATCGAAGAGGCGTGCGCCGCGATCTCTCAGGAGATTCCAGATGCGCCTGTAGTATGGGGCGATGAATTCCCTGATCTGTGCGGGACCTGCAAGAGGTCCTGACTTGCCAGCCATATCCTCATGAACAAACAGCGCGTCGATCTGAACGGAAGCGGAAACCTTTTCCAGAACCCGGAAGGCGGTATCGCACAGGGTGTTTACAATGTCATGAACAAGATCGGGCTGATCGTAGTATGCGATGCAGAGTCCTTCTTCTCCCAGAAGCTGGCGAGGTTCGTCGAATCCGCCGGGGATCGAGACGCAGACAACCTTGTCCTCCAGCTGAAAGCGCCGGGCAGTTGATTCCCAATCACCGGCAAGCCGTTCCTGCGAGAATTCATACCAAGGCTTGATTTTGCGCCAGTCGTCCCATTTTTTCACAGGAAAACTAAGGGGAAGAGGAAGAGTTGCCACGCCCTTGATGATTTTCATGGTTCTTCCAATGCCATCGCGCCAGATTCTGTATATGTCGTTTTCCTCGAGCGCCTCTTCCTTACATCCCCCGATTCGTCCTGTACAGACAGGGATATGTCCCCGAGATTCGCACCGGTAGGGAAACGCCGAGAAGTCGAGTTCTTCGGGAGTTGCCCCCTGTTCTTCCCATTCCTCCTTCAATCCCACGAGGGGACCGAATATCTCGGTAAAGAGAGGGCGGTCGTTTCGCTGGAATGTCATATAATCCAGATACTCCTCCCTTCCTACAGTCGCCTTTTTCCTGATGGCAAGGTCTGCGTGTGATGTCCATTTCAGCGAAGGCATCGGATTATTAACTCCTTTCCATAGGACAGGACGCGTTCTCACGATTGCGTAAAAGTTTGGATGTTTGAAAAAACACTGAAAATTATTATAGTCCAATGGGGTCAAAAGCCATTTATTATGATCGCCGCGGCCCAGGGTCCTTCTCCGGGAGGAGAAATCGTTGGTTTCCCCTCTACGGGAATAGACTGGGATTTCCCCCACTCGCCTTTGGAGACGTCGATCCAGTAAACATTCAATTCGCGTTTTGCGCCGGAGAAATCTACCCGAACATTTCCGCCATCGGGAAAGTAAAGGGTGTAGGCTTTTCCGGGATTCGCCGCAAGATAGGCTTCATCGGGTTCGCGATCGGATAACAAATCATTTGCGGGCTTGAGATTCCACAAAGGGATTTTCGATTCGAGTTTTCTCGCCGCGCGAATGCATGCGACTGCCTTGTCATTCAATCCCAATCCGGCGCCTGGGCGATGAAAGCGGAGAGACGCCGCTCCAGCCAGAAGATGCCGCCAGAAACGGTCGATTCCATCCTGATCAGTATTCCCCTTGTAACTGTCCGCGCCGTAAATCTTGGTTGTATTCATGGGGCGAGGACTCTTCTCCAGATACTTGCGAACATGAATAAAGTTGTCCCAGTGCCCTTGTCCCTTGTTGTGGTTGTTTTGTGAAACATCAACAAAATCGTAAATGTCAGGATGATCGAATGTCCTCTTATGCATATCGGAAGTCAGGTCCCAATCATCCCACATTTCCGTAACATAAATCTTTTTCTTAAGATTTGAGGCTTTATCCCTGATGAACCGCGCCCAATATTTCCCCCACTCCTCCTCTCCCCGGGTTTCATTGTCGATACAGTAAAGGACATGATCGTAACGGAGTGAAGATTCGAGCAATTTCTCAACAAACTTTTTCTGGAAGGGCAATACGGCGATATTATTCTTCTGATTCGGAGTTGTGAAGAAAAAGGGCTGTTTATTGGCGCCGGGGTGGTCGGGATAATGTTCGGCGAAACCGGATTGATCGTAAGAATAATTCACGTTGTTTTTGGGATTATAAGGATGAATCTGCCAGTGGTTGCAACCTTTGCTATCGGTATAATCAAACCGATCCCATACCTCGATCTGAATGAAGATGCGTCTCTTTGCGGTTTCCTTAAGCAGGCGTTCAAAACGCGCCCAATACTCCTCGTTCCAGGCGTTCAGATCATATTTGCCGTTTTCCAGTTGGCGGAAGGGAAAGACTTCGAACCCTTTATCCTTGCGATCGCTCACGGTGTTGCGAATGACGTTGCCTCCAGCTGCGGTTAATCGATCGAGTTGAGCGGCAAGTTCCTTTTCAGACCACTGAAAAAGGTTGTCGTCATCGCTTGCCCCGAGAAGCAATACGGGATCTCCGCGATAACTCCAATACCAGGGATTTTTTCCCCATGGCTCCAGACCATTCGGCGCTGAGATTGCAATGGGCGCATCAACCAGAGCCATAATAAAGATGCAGGAAATTGATAGAACATAATTCATCAATCGCCTCATGGGGTGCACATCAGTTTTCTTGGCGGGTGTTTGGATCATGGGGTCATACTCTATAAAAATCCATCACTCCTTCATAAGTTTCAG